>JAYUYI010000670.1:0-15736 GCA_043752545.1 Thermoleptolyngbya sp. | reverse complement strand
TGAACCGCTGGGTGCTACGAGCAGGGATCGGCAATCGCAAATCGGCTGATCCCCGCTCAATCATCGGGCGGTCTACCGCCGCAGCGGTATTCAGCGGTGCGGGGATCGGTGCATGGATCGGTGCGGGGATCGGTGCGGTCGAGGCAGGATCCTGGGTCGGCAGCGGCGAATCGGCGGCAGCGGATACTTTTGATGGCGTAATTGCAGACTCGGGGGGCGAGAATCGACGCGGCATCCGCTCGGATAGCCATTGATAGGTGCCCTCGGTAGAATGAGCAGCTGCTTCTAAACTCACCTCACCAGTGGCGATCGCATCTGCCTGAACCGATTCGGTTAACTGGGGCGTCAGCTGCCGAATCAGATCGGCGACCACCGTGGCATCTTCTTCGTAGCTCAGCTCATCCCCTTGATCAAATTCGCCTAACTCAGGCTGAACGCTGCCCGTGTAGTCTACCTCGGGAGTCAGGAGCGCTAGGTCGTCATCTAACAATACAGCTCTAGAAATAATCTCTAAATCATCGTCCGAATCGGCATCTAGCGCAAAGGGTTCTGGGGTTGGCTCTTCGCCCGCCAGCATCGGAGGAATGTCGTAGATTTGGGGCAGTTGAAGCAGCCGATCGGCTGGGTTGACCAAGGAGCGATCGCCCTGGAGCAGATAGCCGTCACACTCCGGATGCAGATACAGCACGGGCAATGCCCAATAGAGCTGGTGCGAGCCATAGGCAGAAATTAACCCCTGTCTCGCTCGGCTTAGGCTTAGGTCAACGGGGTAGCCCTGGCGCAGGTTGCGATAGAACAACCGAGTTAGCGTCAAGGCCACATCGTCAGGAATCCGCTCTGCCATCGCCAGCACCGCTGGAATCCCTTGGCTGACCAATGCCTCGGCCAAATTGCGTTCCTGAATGTCTATCTCTGCCTCTGCCGCAACCGCCGTATGCGTTCCTCGGCAGGAGTTAAACACCACCATGCGGATGCCATTATTCGCCAACAGCCCCGCCAAGTCGTCACCGCTCAGAATTTCAGTCAACCCCGTTTTTGGGTTAACCAGATACAAATTGCCGCCATCGACACCGAGGTTGCTGTGTCCGGCGTAGTGCAGCACATGGAAATGCCCTTGCTCTACTGCCTGGGTCAATTCTTCCCGCCCGGGCTGGTTCAGCATGGTGAGGTGCAGCTCTGGCAGTGCCCCCATAAAGCTTTCCAGCGATGGGTTGCGCGGGCGGCACAGTTCCTCTTGGAGGTTGGCCGCTTCTCGCTCTAGCTCCAGCTGCTCTTGATCGCCCGGAGCCGAAGTCACCATTAAGATGCGGACGGGCTGATCGGCGTCTAACGGCACCAGCAGCCGACTGCCCATTCTGCCTGTGCTGGGTTGAAACCGGGAGAACAACACATCGGTACCGGTGGCAATCGGTCGGCGCGCTGGGCTATTCCCGTCGCGATCGCCACCATTGAGCACCTCCCACGGCAGCCGGGGCAGCTGCAACCCCTTCAGCCCTAACCGCAGCCGCAGCATCTCGCCTTGATGTTGCGCAATGCCCCGCGCCATCGTCCAGCTATCCCCTAACGTTCCTTGAAACAGGGAATTGTAGAGAGTTTCTCCCAGGTCGAGCAGCGTTCCAGACAGATCTGATAGCTCTGGTTCACCCTGCCCCTTGCGGTGCACCTGCGGTATGTCAAACCCACCAATCCGGCTGAGGCGGTTGCCCTGCAACAATCCTAGCAAGGGATCATTCATCAACTGCCGCGCCTGTGCTAGCCAGTCGTCTACGTCCCAATGCAGCTGCTCTTCGGCCAGCGGCACTCCCGGTGCGACGCGTTCCGTCCGCACCAGATATTCGTCATGCCCCACTGGGGTTACTGAGATGTGAAATTCCTGGGTCACCGGGTCAGTGCTCTCCCTAAATTTCTGGTTTAATCAGGTCGCGTTCAAGGCCAGAACTTCAAAAGTCTTTGAAGTTCTTGAATTAGCCACCGGGGTGGCGGGATCGGCGAGATCAACAAAGATAGGAATCAAGTAAAGTCGATTAAATAGGATGAATTCCCGTGGGCTTGATGGACTGGGGAGCATTGCCTCGCAAGCACTTTCAGCATTCCCAAGATTACTACGATCGGTTCATCACTATCCTAATTTGACCACCAATCGAGCGTTGTCATCAAATCACTCCAACAAGCAAGGCGGGGAATCACATGTTGCGTCAACCCCAAACTTGCCTTAACTGCGGTGTAAACCACCACTCCTTCCAAATCAACTCCTGTCAGATCCGGCAGAACGGACTGTGGAAATGTATATTTTTTAGAATAGCGTCAATTTTATTCTTCAAGCAGAGTGGCTCCCCCAAGCCGAGTCTACTTTACGAACTCTTTGCGGATTTTTGGTTAAGCCTTCACAAAACGGCTCCGCAGTTGCTAAGCTCCGCAGAAGTTTTTAGAAATTACCAAAACAGTCCGGAGGCGCATCACTTCAGCGGGAACAGTGGAGTGGTAGATGCACCCTGATTCAAATCCCTCCAAGGCTCACGCAATTGAGTTTCGGGGGGATTTTTTTGAGAACTCAACTAGACGAGCGATCCCGGTAAAGACGCGATTAATCACGTCTCTATATTCGGGTTGCAGCCAGGTTTCTAGCATGGGTTCTATAAACTGTCCGGAGATCCCTCTTGTTGCCTAGAACAGTGGAGTGGTAGATGCACCCTGATTCAAATCCCTCCAAGGCTCACGCAATTGAGTTTCGGGGGGATTTTTTTATGCATGCACCTTTATTAGATGCACCTTTAGATGCAAGACTCAGACAGCTTTCAGGCTGCGGAGATGCGACTGAGGCGGAGTTAGCCCTTTGCCCTGAACCAGCACGCCAAAGGTGCCCATCTGAGCTGGGTTAAAATCCATTAGGGTGTGGAGGGCTTCGCGGCGATGCAAAATGTCTTGCAGGGTCAAGGCCGCATTGGGCTGAAGCTGAGACAGGGCCGCTAGGCGATCGCCCAACCCCAGCGCCATCAGAAATAGCCCTTGGGGGACATAGCCCAAGCGGGGTAGACCACAGCGATCGCCCTGTCGCGCTAGCGCCGTAAAATCCACATGGGCTGTAATATCTTGCTGCCCGATGTGGATATAAGGATTGGCATGGCGGGCGTGCTGATAGTAGCACTGCAACGTGCCATCGCGGCGGGTGGGGCTATAGTAGCGCTGAGCTGGGTAGCCATAGTCGATGGTGACGAGGTAGCCGTGGTGTAGCCGCTCGGCCACCGTGCTGATCCAGTCTAAGGCGGCCAAATTCACCTCGGTGCGGTAGCCCTCAGGGTAGGCAGGCGATGGTAAATCTACGCCTGCTAAGGCAAAGTATTCGGCTAACAGCGGAGTAGAGAGAGGGGCAAGGAGTTCTGTAAAAAGGGGCAGAGTGGACGTTAGCAAAGGCGACTCTGCCGCCTCTTGCATCTCGATCCAGGCGTCCCAGTTGGCTAACGTCACGTAGATTTCTTGCAGTTGCCCGCTGGCGATCGCCACCTGATGCACCGGAAACGCGTCTACCAGTTCGTTGGAAAAACAGCAGCCCACTACTGAATCGGCAGGGATCTGATCCCACGTACGCCAATGCAGCCCCCCCCACGAGTTGGCCAAGTCTTGCAGGCGCTTCCGCTGCTCGGCAATCATCCCTGCCGACTTTTCCACAATCACATACTCTAATGCCTTAAAGCACTGACCATGATGACGATGCAGATGGATTAACACATCTTGCGCCAGCATCCCCTGCCCGGCACCCATTTCTAGTAGGGTAAACAGCTGAGGATTGCCTAGCAAATGCCACATTTCAGCGAATTGCTCGGCTAGCATTTCCCCAAAGTCAGACCCTAGGTGGGGCGAGGTAAAAAAGTCGCCGCTGACGCCGATATTCACCTGATTAGTAGCGTAGTAGCCATGCTGCGGGTCATACAGGGCTATGTCCATAAACTCAGCAAAGGTGATCCGCTGCTGGGGATGGGCGGCAATGCGCTGGGCAATGCGATCGCACAACAAGGGATTGCTCTGATCAGCTTCCAAAACAGCTTTATCCATGGAGGTAAAAGGGACGTCTTGCAAAGGGATACGGTGACGCTCGTTCGTCATGCTCGTTCGTCATGCTCATTCGTCATGCTCATTCGTCATAGTGTACAGGGACAGCGGATCGTCTTGGCCAGAGGCGGGCTATGGCAGCTCGCTTTAACGGCTGCCTTAGTCCATAACCTGTACACAACGTCGGCTGCTCTGCCGCCAGATGCATAAGTATGTCCAATGGATGTCATTATGTAGAAATATTGCGCAAAATCCTAAAGTAATGTTACATTAATTGCATCACCCAAGTCTTAAGAGGTCTTTGAGTCATGGAAAGCCAAGATACTAAATTCGGTTTTACTCAGTTCGCAGAAACTTGGAATGGTCGCCTAGCAATGTTGGGCTTCGTCATCGGTCTTGGTACCGAATTGCTAACAGGTCAAGGCATTCTCTCTCAAATCGGCTTGATGTAATTTTTGCTTAGAGCTTCATTCATTCTTGATATCTCCTTCCTACGGGATGCAATTGATTAATTGCATCCCGCTTTTTTTTATCTACTAAGACTTACGCAAAGATCCTCGACCTCTACGATGGGCGTTATGGCTGAGTTTTCGTCAGAAGTCGGGAACCTAAATACCTTACGCCTAAGCCCTATCTAAAAATCGGCGCTTAAGGGCGCTCGGGGGAATGGAATCACATCCCGAATGTTTTGCATCCCAGTCATAAATTGAACCAGTCGTTCAAAGCCCAGCCCAAAGCCCGCATGGGGTACTGTACCAAAGCGACGCAGGTCAAGATACCACCATAGATCAGCAGTGGGGATGTCAAGCTCTTGCATCCGGCGTTCTAAGACGTCGAGCCGTTCTTCACGCTGTGAGCCGCCAATAATTTCGCCAATGCGCGGAGCCAGTACGTCCATGGCGCGCACCGTTTTGCCATCATCACTCAGGCGCATGTAAAAGGCTTTAATCTCAGTCGGATAATCGGTGACGATCAGAGGTTTTTTGAATAATTCTTCGGCCAAGTAGCGCTCATGTTCAGATTGCAGATCTAGCCCCCACGATACCGGGTACTCGAAGCGGCGATCGGCTGTTTCGAGCAAGGCGATCGCCTCGGTATAGGTAATCCGCCCAAACTCGCTGTTGATGATGTTCTCAGCGGTTTCGAGCACGGTCTTTTCAATCCGCTCATTGAAGAAGGCCATGTCGTCTGGGCAAGTTTCTAACACATGCTTGAACACATATTTCAAAAACGCTTCCGCCAGCTCCATATTGCCCTCTAGCGCACAAAACGCCATTTCTGGCTCCACCATCCAAAATTCGGCTAAGTGGCGGGAGGTATTGGAATTTTCGGCGCGAAAGGTGGGGCCAAAGGTGTAAACGTTGGTGAAGGCCATGGCCATAATTTCGGCCTCCAGCTGCCCACTCACGGTGAGGTAGGCATGCTTGCCAAAAAAATCTTGGCCAAAATCTACTTCGCCCGCAGCGGTTTTGGGCGAATTTTTCAAATCTAGCCCGGTGACGGTGAACAGTTCGCCTGCGCCCTCACAGTCGCTAGCCGTAATGATGGGCGTGTGCACCCACAAAAAGCCCCGCTCTTGAAAGAAGTTGTGGATCGCTTGAGCGGTGGCATTGCGGACTCGAAACACCGCCCCCAAGGTGTTGGTACGCGATCGCAAATGGCCAATGGTGCGTAAGAACTCGAAGGAGTGGCGTTTTTTCTGCAATGGGTAGGTTTCTGGATTCGCCTCTCCATGCACCAGCACCGACGCTGCCTTTAATTCAATCCGCTGCCCTTTGCCTAACGACGGCACCAAAACCCCTGCCACTTCAACCGACGCACCCGTGTTCAGGCGGGCGATCGCCTCAGCATATCCCGGCACCGTCTGGGTGACAACGACCTGCAAGCCTGCCATCGACGAGCCATCGTTGACTTCAATAAACGTAAATTCTTTTTGTTCGCGTTTAGTCCGAACCCAGCCCTGAATCGTGGTGGTTTCGTCTGGCTGGCCAGTTTTAAGCAGGTCGGCAATGCGGCGGGTGGTCATGGAGTGACGACGTGAAGGAACAAAAATAAACCTTGGGAGGGTGTAAAAGAGTGACCGCGCTCAGCTGCACGACTTGATTACATCACCCTTCATTAAAATAACGGTTCTAGGCCGATTCAACACCCTTCTGCATGGTTCTCTCTGGGTGTATGGTCTGAGCTAAATGCCGTACCACTGCTTCAAATACTGGCGCAAGGTTGCTTGAACGGTTGCAAATACCTCCTCTTCGGGGCGATTGGCGTCAATCTGCACAACTCGGTGTGGGTTCGTTTTAGCAATGACTCTAAACCCATACTGGACACGCTGATGAAACTCCAATGCATTTTGCTCCATGCGATCGGCAAATCCTCGGCGATGGGTACGGCTGAGGCCAACGCTGGCATCTACGTCGAGCCATAGGGTTAAGTCACTTTGCAGGCCAGCTGTGGACATTTGATTCAATTGGTCGATTAAATCAAGGCTAATGCCCCGGCCATAGCCTTGATAGGCCAGCGTGGAATCTGTATAGCGATCGCACAAAATCAGCGTCCCTTTCGCCAGCTCTGGCCTTAACATTCCTTCCACATGTTGTGCTCGATCAGCAGCATAGAGTAACAGTTCGGCTCGATCTTGCATCGGTTCAGATTGGGTCGGATCGAGTAATAGTTGGCGAATGCCCTGACCTAGCTCTGTCCCGCCCGGTTCACGGGTCGCCAGAATAGACGGCGGCGATGCGGATGCGGCGGACGGCACCCACCAGTCGCCTTGCATTAACCAATGATGCGATCGCTTCATCTGTGTGGTTTTGCCACAGCCCTCTACCCCTTCAAATACGACTAACCAGCCACGAGGAAATGCTATTTTGTTGCTCATGGTGCTTGTTGTTAAGAATCTACTTACGAATTATGGGTTAAACATACCTATTTCTGGCTGATCAACCTAGATTAGGAAACCAGCAAATCAGGCTCAGCAATCAAGAGCTTTACCCTCCGACTCAAAATTATCCTTAAAATTAGCACTACGGTATTATTAGCAACAACAAATACGATTAGAACAACTTATGAGACGAATGATAGATTAATCGACTTCATATTCGCGATCGCAGATTAAGCGTCGAGCGGCTAAGCAGAATCAATTACAGATAAAGTAGCATCACTCGCTGAGGTCAATCGACCATGGCTACAACCAAAGATCAACTCCGTCATTTTTTCGTCCATCATTTTTCTGTAAATGTTAGCCAGACAACAGCACTTTTGGAGTGATTGTTACAGCGACTGAGCGAGTTACTGGTCTCGATTGACAGCGATAAACTGCAATTTGAAAGGAATGATTCAGATGTAAGGTACGTTATTGAGGCAATTGCATCAAATTCATCAAATCCTATTGTCATAGATGCATCCGAGGGATTAGGGTGCCGCCTAAACGTCTCAATCCTCGCTTCACGAGAGTGTTTAATCCATCTAGGCAACCGCTATCCTAGTGCATGTCCTCGGCTAGCTAGATTAAGGTATATGCGTTGAGGGACAACAGCTAGCTCATACAGGCCGCTGAGCCTAAATTAGGCCGCTGAATCTAACCAGAAGTGGGCACACAAGAGCTAGGTTTATCAATGTCTTAACAGGATCTACAATTCTCTGGTTAATGTAGACAGATCGGGGGGAAGTAATGGTAATATTTCCAAAGATGATTCGATACTTTGCCAGTGTAAGAAAATAACCTACCTTTAACGGACTTCCCCCCCAGTCTTCACAGGCTTCCTCACAGATTTTAATGATTGGTATGCAGATATCCGAATTTCACCCAGAGCCTGTTCCACGGTGTGATTTTTGAATAGTACAAGCGTACCGCAATTCAGCTGATTAGGCTCGCAGCGTTATGGTTGATTTTGTGGTTTGGTTGTTTCAATTGCAGTTGCGTGGCTTGGGTTGATTATGGCTCGTTATACCTGCCTAGTTAAAGTTGCTACATCTTTAGACCGATTCCGCCATTCGTTGGAAGAACTATTGCGATCCTGCAATTGTGATGTCATTTACGATACAGACGATTATGTGGTGGCTCGGGAAGTGCCAGGCGGTGTAGCCTACGCTAAGTTAGTCACCGTAGAAGTGCTCATTGATAAACCCTCAGATAAGCCTCTTGCTCTGGGCGAAGAGGTATGCCTCAATTTTGTGGTGAAAAATGAAGAGCTGCCTCTGCAAACAGATAACCACTGCTGGCGCATGTTCAGCTTGGTAAATCAGGCGGTCACCGAAAGTCACCAATGGCATTTGCTTGAACGCATTGCAGGCTGATCTGTGGGGCAAGATCTACAGTAAAAAAATAGAGAAAACAGTAAAAAAATAGAGAAACTCGTCTACCTCACATCAGCTCATTTTTACCTAGCCGTAAAAATGAGCTGATGTGAGATTGCTTATGACGTAAACTATGATGGTGCTATCTATAAGTCAGGCGGCTTTACCCACTGTCGATTTGCTGTCCATTATTGCGATCTAGACCATCCGTTCAAGATTGCTCCCAGGTCACATGGGTATCTAGATTCAATTTGAACCAGAGCAATTCTTGCTGGCAGGGTAATAAACTCAAGGGTTCAGGAGCCAATGACTCAGCCTGAACGTTTTAGGGTGGCTTAAAGCAGTGCATCTGTTGATGTAGTGACACTGTTTACTTAGTGGCACTGTTTACGTGGTAGCACACAGTAGCGGCATAAAATATATCAGGCTACATTCAAGTAGAGTCTTGTCCTGAAGGCGGGAGAGTAACGTGGTGAGTGATGGTGACCTGAATTTTCAACTCAAGGTTGCTCAACGCCAATTGGATAGTTTGTCCCAGCATGCCGATGGCAGTTTCTTGATTGAAAACGCCTGTTCAAGTTTAGGAGAACTGGCCCAAACCCTGGTAGAGCTTCAGGCGACGGTGGCAGAGGTTCACAAGAAGCATCATGAGCTTCTGCTTCAGTACACCAAAGCCAAAGCAGACAGCGAGTATTACCAAGAACTATTTGAAACAGCCCCAGAAGGGTATTTGGTCACAGATTTAAGCGGGGTGATTTTAGAAGCTAATGGAGCCGCGCCCACCTTGCTGAAAGTGCCGCACGGTGAGTTGGTTGGCCAGTCGCTGAATGCGTTTATCTGCTCAGAAGATGTTCAGCCCCTGCGATCGCTCCTGGCAATGTTGAGTCGGCCAGGTGCGCAGAATCAGCAGCTTGAAATTAGGCTCAAGGCAAATCCTGAACAGCCTACTTTTGTGTTGCTGCGTGCGGGGAGCGTATGTTCTGTTATGGGGCAGGTCGAACGGTTGCGCTGGCTAGTCCACGATATTTCGGAACAAAAGCAGTTGGAGATATCGCTGCGGCAGAAAATTGAGCAAGAGCGTCTGATTTCGACGATTACCCAGCGAATTCGCCAATCTCTTGACCCGCAAGAGATTTTAGACAACACGGTGATGGAGTCCAGACAAGCGCTCCAGGCCGATCGGGTGGTGATCTATAGCTTTGAAAGCGATGCGGGCGCAGTCGTAGTCGCTGAGTCGGTAGGTCAGCTCTGGCTGGCGCTGTTAGGGCGGCGGATGAGTCAGGCGATCGCCGATCAGCAAATGGCGCTGTATCGGCAGGGCAGTGCCCATGCGATCAACGATATTGAACACGCGAGCTTGGTTCCAGAGTTGGTGCAACTGTTTCAGCAGCAGCAAATTCGAGCCGCGCTGATCATGCCGATTCGGCGCGGGGAGAAGCTGTTGGGGCTATTGTGTGTGCATCAGTGTTCGGAGGTGCGCCACTGGCAAGCGGCGGAAGTCAAGCTATTGAAGCATTTAATGGAGCAAGTGGCGATCGCCCTAAAACAGTCTCGGCTTTACCAGCAGGCGCAGCAGCTCAACGCCGACCTAGAGCAGCAGATTTTGCGGCGCTCTGAGCAAATGGAGCGAGTGTTGAAATATGAATCGATGCTAAAGCGGATTACCGACAAGGTGCGCGACTCACTCGATGAAGGCCAGATTTTGCAGGCGGCGGTGCAGGAGCTAACGCTGGTGTTGGGTTTAGCGGGCTGTAATGCGGCTCTATATGACTTAGATCAAAATACCTCTACCATTCGCTACGAATATATTCACTCCATCCCGACGTTTTATGGCCGCGTCGCCCAGATGGATGATTCGCCCGAAATCTATCACCAGCTCAAGCTGGGCTACTATTTTCAGTTTTGTTCACTCTATCCCAACCCCCAGCGCGGCGAGGTCGCCATGCTGGCCTGCCCCATTTTTGTCGATGCCAATTCGTTGCAGGGGATGGAACAGGCGGTGTTAGGAGATTTGTGGCTGATTCATCGCAAAGATTATGTGTTTAATGAGTCTGAAATTCGGCTGGTGCAACAGGTGGCCAATCAGTGCGCGATCGCCATTCGCCAAGCCCGTCTTTACCAGGCGGCTCAAATTCAGGTGACCGAGCTAGAACGGCTGCATCAGCTAAAAGATCAGTTTCTCAGCACGGTATCCCACGAATTGCGTACCCCCATTGCCAATGTCAAAATGGCCACCCACATGCTCAAAGCTGCCCCCACAGAAGAAAAACGGCAGCAGTATCTCAATATTTTGGAGAGTGAACTAGCGCGTGAAGCCGAACTGATTGACGATCTGCTTGATTTGCAACGGATGGAAGAATCTGTGTTCCCCATTGCAGCAGAAGCAATCCACTTGCCCGAATGGCTGCCGAAGCTGGTCGAACCCTTTCGCACCCGTGTGGTTACCTATCAGCAAACGCTGACGCTGTCTTGCCGCCCCGATACCCCCGCGCTTAGCACCGACCCCACTATTCTGCGGCGGATTTTGGCAGAACTGCTGAACAATGCTTGCAAATACACCCCAAAAGGGATGGGGATTGAGCTATCGGTGCACTATTATCCAGCTAGCGAAGCCAATTCGGGTGCGTTGACCCGCTTCAAACTGCGGAACCAAGCAGAAATTCCGGCGTCAGACTTGCCCCACATTTTCGAGAAGTTTTACCGCGTGTTGCAGGTCGATCGCTACAAACATGGCGGCACAGGGTTGGGTCTGGCTCTCGTCCAGCGGTTAGTAGAGCAGATCGGCGGCACCATTTGCGCCACCAGCGAACAGGGCTGGACGACGTTTACAGTCACCGTTCCCCCTACTGCAAACCGAGTAGCCTCGTAGGCGGCTAGTCGCTAGATTGACGCTACATATTGGCGCTACATTAGGGAGTGTTGTGTGCTGCGTTTCACTATGCCCCGATCCGACACGCCCCGATCCGACACGCCCTTATCCGACACGCCCTCATCCGACACGCCCCAATCCGACACGCCTCTGGTTTACCCCGCTAGCCCTCCAGGGGATCAAGTGGACGAGTACCACGGCCAAGCGATCGCCGATCCGTATCGCTGGCTAGAAGATCCGACGTCTGAACCAAGCCGTGCCTGGATTGAGGCGCAGAATGCCGTGACATTTGGCTACCTGCACCAGATTGAGGGGCGCGATCGCCTGCAACAGCGACTGACTGAGCTGTGGAATTACGAAAAATACGGCATTCCGTTTAAGCAGGGCGATCGCTACTTCTACTTTAAAAACGACGGTCTGCAAAACCAGAGTGTGCTCTACACCCTGCCTAGCCTAGACGCCGAGCCGCGAGTCTTAATTGATCCCAACACCCTCTCCGCTGACGGCACCGTGGCCTTAGCTGGGCTGTCGCTCAGCGAAGACGGCAATCGCCTCGCCTATGGGCTATCTCAATCTGGCTCAGACTGGACGGAGTGGTATGTGCGCGAGGTGGAAACGGGGGATGACCTAGGGGATCATCTGCGGTGGGTGAAGTTTTCGGGGGCGACCTGGACGCACGACCACCAAGGATTTTATTACGGTCGGTTCGATGCGCCAAACGAGCAAACGCAGCTAGAAGACGTCAATTACTTCCAAAAGCTGTATTACCACCGCCTCGGCACGCCCCAATCAGATGATGTTTTGGTCTATCATCGGCCTGACCAAAAAGAGTGGATGTTTGGCACCCAAATTACCGAGGATGGGCGTTACCTGCTGCTCTACGTCTCCCGCAGCACCGGAATTGAAAACCTCTTGTTCTATCAAGATCTGAGCCGCTCTGATGCCCCGAGTGTAGATGCGCCAATCGTAGAACTAATCAGCGAATTTGAGGCCAGTTTTGGCGTGATCGACAATGATGGCGATCGCTTTTGGCTGCAGACGACGCTGGAGGCACCGCGCGGTCGGGTGATTGCGATCGATTTGACCAATCCAGCCCGTGAGCACTGGCAGTCACTGATCCCTCAAGCTGCCGAAACCTTAGAGGGGGTGGGCGTCTTGAACCATCAGTTCATTGCCTCCTACCTGAAAGATGCCCATAGCCAGATCAAACGCTTTGCCCTAGATGGCACCGATTTGGGAGACGTGGCGCTGCCCGGATTGGGATCGGTGGGTGGGTTTGGCGGCAAGCCAGCCGATACCGAAACGTTTTACAGCTTTACCAGTTTTACCACCCCCAACACCATCTATCGGTATGACTTGATTACAGGCACCAGCACCCGATTTCGGCAGCCTGCGATCGCCTTCAACCCTGCCGACTACGAAACCACCCAAGTGTTTTACACCAGCAAAGATGGGACACGGGTACCGATGTTTATCACCCATAAAACAGGGCTGGTGTTGAATAGGCAAAACCCAACGTATTTATATGGCTATGGCGGCTTCAATATTTCGCTGACCCCGTCGTTCTCGCCCAGCCTGATGGTGTGGCTAGAACTGGGCGGTGTCTATGCCATGCCCAATCTGCGCGGCGGCGGTGAATATGGCGAAGACTGGCACGAAGCCGGCACCAAGCTAAAGAAGCAAAATGTGTTTGATGATTTTATCGGTGCCGCAGAATGGCTGATCGCTCAGGGCTATACCTGTCCAGAAAAGTTGGCGATCGCCGGAGGCAGCAATGGCGGTCTACTGGTAGGAGCCTGCATGACCCAGCGGCCTGAGTTGTTTGGGGCGGCACTACCCGCCGTCGGTGTGCTAGACATGCTGCGTTTCCACAAATTTACCATTGGCTGGGCCTGGTGCTCAGACTACGGTTCGCCCGAGAATGCCGAGGAATTTCCAGCCCTCCATGCCTACTCCCCTCTGCACAACCTCAAACCTGGCACCGCCTATCCCGCCACCCTAATCACCACAGCCGACCACGACGATCGCGTCGTCCCGGCTCACAGTTTCAAATTTGCCGCCGCCCTGCAAGCCGCACATACAGGCAACAACCCCGTGCTGATCCGGATTGAAACGAAAGCTGGCCACGGTGCCGGGAAACCCACAACCAAACAAATCGAGGAAGCCGCCGACAAGTGGGCTTTTCTGCGGCAAACCCTAGGGATAAGCCAATAAATCGTTGGCTTATATAAATTTAAGTAACAAAATACACAATACTCAAACTGCGCCTAGAGTTTGGCAGTATTTTGAGGTCAAAAATTATCAATCCAGTTTGAGATCAAGTTCATCTAAGCACCCTTAAGTGGGCAAGATTTCTGTAATGGTTTGGCTTTAAGCAGCTTACAATCAGCAGCTTGTGGTTTAACGTTATGAAGCTGTGACCGTTCAATCATCCTCAATGATACGTGCGTGAGGATGTTGAGTAGTTAAGTGTTAGCAACGGATTCGCTCCTCTTATTTCTCTCCCCTTTTAAAGTTCGGTAGGAAAATTGTCGATGGCTACTATTATCGGAACCGCTGGTGTAGACTTCCTCGTTGGCACCACCACGTCAGATTTGATCTTGGGCGAAGACGCAGACGATACGCTGCTAGGCGAAGCTGGGGATGACGAGCTGTACGGCAACGTAGGGAATGACCTAATTTTAGGCAGGGCAGATAATGATCTGCTCAATGGCGGAGCGGGTGATGATACTGGATTTGGCAATGAGGGCAACGACAGACTAGTTGGCGAAGATGGTACCGATAGCCTCTACGGCGATGCGGGGCAAGATCAACTCTCGGGCGGTCTGGGCAATGACACGCTCGTCGGAGGGGCTGGTGCCGATACCGTGACGGGTGGGCAAGGTCGAGATGTATTTGTGCTCAGCAACGGCGGTGGTGGGGCGCAGCTAGCGGCAGCCGATATCATTACTGATTTTCAAGATAGACAAGATCAAATTCGCTTGGCCGATGGTCTCAAGTTCAGAAACCTCAGCATTACTCAGGGCACTGGCAGAAACTCCAGAGATACAGTCATTCGCAATAAGCTCACCGGAGAGTATTTGGCAGTTGTCCAGCGAGTTAACGCTACAAAAATTACTCGCAAAGATATTAAGCTGATCACCTTACCGGCTCAAGATACATCGGCTCCTGGAGTCGCTAACTTGGCGATCGCCACTCCCACCATCACCATTGACGGCAGCACCAGACAAGCCTTTACCGTCCAATATGCCGACGCGGTTCAGCTCAACAGCGCCAGCTTCGGTATTGGCGATCTGCTGGTCACTGGGCCAGAAGGCTTCAGCCAAGTTGCCACCTTGGTCAGCTTCACGCCTGCTGGCAATGGCACCTCTCGCACCGTCACGTATCAAGTCGGTGCGCCTGGCGGCACATGGGACGCCAACGACAACGGCAGTTATCAAATTACCCTCCAAGGGCAGCAAGTGTTTGACACCAGTGGGAACTTCATCTCCACTACGGCGTTAGGCAATTTTGCCGTCAATGTGCCGATCCCACCCAGCACGATCTCAGTTGCTGTCGCTCCCAGCAGCGCCCCCGAAGATGACGGCACCGCATTGGTTTATACGTTCACCCGCGCTGGCTATATCCGCAATAACCTACCCGTCTCCTTTAGCCTGGGCGGCACAGCCGTTCGCAATACCGACTATACCCTGACGGGTGGAATCGTGACTGGCAACACGGGCACCGTTACCTTTGCTGCCAATTCTGCTACTGCTACCGTTCGTGTTACCCCTACTGCCGATAGCCTGATTGAGACCAATGAGACCGTCAGCTTGTCTCTCCTAGCAGGGACAGGCTATTTACTCGACCCAGCCAGCAGTGCCACCAGCACCATTACCGACGATGAAAGCCAAATTGCCTTAGCCATTACCCCCACCAGTGTCACAGAAGACGGCACCGACGAGCTAACCTACACCTTTACGCGCAGCGGCTTCACTAATCGCCAGGTTGTGGTCAATCTAACGCTGGGCGGCACAGCCACCTTTGGCGGTGCTAGCAGCGACTATACAATTTCGACCTCTCCCGGCACCACCAGCACATTTGCAACCGGGGCTAGCTCTCTCACCTTTGCGGTAGGAGAAACCACCAAAATAGTTAAGGTTAAACCGATTGCCGATGGTCTATTTGAATCCGATGAGACAGTCAATTTAACCATCACGAACGGAACAGGCTATATTCCTCTGACCCCATCTCCGGTTCAAGGCACCCTGCTCAACGACGAAAGCCAAGTTTCTGTGGCGGTTGTGCCCACCCAAACCCTAGAAGATGGCACCTCAAATTTGGTATATACCTTTGCCCGCTCTGGGTTTACGGGCAGTGCCCTGACGGTAAATTTCTCCGTAGGGGGAACTGCCGCGTTTGAAGGTGCAGACGCCGACTACACCGCCACAGCCAATATCGGCACGTTTACCTTCGGTGCCACCAGCGGCAGCTTGAGCTTTGCTGCAGGTGAAACCACCCGGACAGTGACCATTGACCCCACTT
>JAYUYI010000669.1:0-2909 GCA_043752545.1 Thermoleptolyngbya sp. | reverse complement strand
CAGGCGTTTGGACGGTGCACTCCTTGGCGCTGTGTCTCTTTGCCGGACCGATGGGCTTGCTCTCTCATATCTTGACCCGTTGGGTGAGTCAGCGCTTCTTTCCCACTGTGGCTGTGAGTTCGACGCCTTCGCCTACAAATGGCTCTTCCCACCCAGATAATCTGGCTCAATCTGTGATTAAATAACGGCTGTTCTTAACCTGTGTCTCTAGTTTAATTTTAGAGCTGTTTTAGAGCTGACACTGCATTTACTCTGGAGTCAGGAATGTTTAACCATCCCATTTCTCGTCGTCAGTTTCTGGCTGCCCAAGCGGCTACTGTGGTGGCATTTGCCTTTGGAATTAAGGGCTGTAAACGAGCTACCTCGGCTAATCGTTTACTCGATCTCGCTAATGTTGGAGAAGACTTTACGTTTGCGCTGATTGCCGATCCCCAGGTTCACGTCAAAAAGGCAAAAAATTCTGTTTTTATTACCTCCCAACGTCAACTCACTCAGATCGTTGGCGAGCTAAACCAGCTTCACCCACGGTTGCCATTTGTCCTATTTGATGGAGATATGGTTCATAGTGCGGTTCCAGAGCAGGTAGAAAATTTTCTGGAGCGGATAAAGCCCCTGAAGGCACCATCGATTATGGTGCACGGCAACCACGATGGGAGTTATCCCTACACCGAATTTAAGCGGATGCAGCAAGCGGGGAATGGTGGCAAAGAGGTGCAGTTTTCCTTTGACTGTGGGCGCTGGCACTTTGTCACCTTTCCCTGCAACCTGAGCACCACCGAATACAATGAAGCTCAAATTCTCAGCTGGTTAGATGCTGATCTCCAGGCCAACCGAGATAAGCCAACCATTGTGTTTGAACACTATCACCTGCTGCCTCAGGGCTTGACTGGGCTGACCTGGTATACCTACGGCAAGACATTTCGCAGGCAGCTCATTGACCAGTTGGCCAAATATGGCAACGTGCGGTACGTGATTTGCGGCCATGTCCACAATGGGATTCAAACCTCGCTCAAAACAGCCTGGACATACAAGGGGATGAACTTCATTACCGCCCCCACCTGCACCGCCTCCCGCAGTTTTGGCGAAGAATATCCTCAGTTTCAGGCAGGATTACCCCAAAGTGAGCAAGATCTGGGCGGCGGCTACTATTTGCTGCTCGATATTAAAGGAGAAAATGCCCAAATTCGGGGGCGGCTAGCTGGCTCTAAAGCGGAATTTCTTTATCCTAATCAGTTCAAAGAATATGCCGATCAGGAGCCATTTTGGTTTAAGGAAGTAGCCGATCATCCTCCCACTTCAACGTTGGTTAATCCGTCCTTTGACGAGGGTTTAAAGGGGTGGATGCAGCCGTACCGTTACGTTGCCGATCGCGATCCCGGCTTTGTGACTCAGGCGATCGCCCAGCCAACCTATGGTTCGGGGCAGTCGGCTCGGCTGTTCTGCCGAGAAAAGGGACAGGTTTGGGCGGGGGATGAATTGACAGAGCTATACCAGATTGTGCAATTGCCCGCCGCTGGTTCACCTGTTTTGAGCGCTCGCTATTATCCTGAAGCCAATTTGCAGCGCGGTGGCGGCTACATCCGGATTTGCGCCTATCGCGATCGCCAGCCCGGTTTATTGATGATGTTTGACTGGAGCGATGGTCACAAGCCTGCCAGCAGCAGCGTCACGAACTATATTACTTACATGGCCTGGGGCAACAACCGGAAAGGAAGCAAGCCGATCAAACAATTGATCAATCAAAAACGCGTGCTCCGGTTTGACTTGCCTGCGGCTCCAGAGCAATGGCATCAGCTCCAGGTTGCCCTAGATACGCTGTACGATACGGTCGTGCAGCAGCCCGGAGCGTTTGCAGCGCTAGGACTGGATCGCGTGCTGATTGCAGTTGGGGTATGGAGCTTGCCCGATCTCGGTGCTCAAAGTGGCGCATGTTTTGACGCCCTCAGTTTCGAGGCTGAATCTACGCCTGCACCGGCGTTGGTGATCGATGAACAGGCGATCGCCCCAATTGACGAACGGATGTTTCAAACTGACTTGTTTACGGTCATCCAGAAGAGAAAAAAGAAAATTAGAGACTGAGCGGGCTGAGGCTATAGATTTTGTGCCGTCCCCGTTTATTAGATCACCCTGCCGTTAGCTCACCGCCAGCGGCAGGTTTTCTCCTTGATAAACTAGGTAGTGAGCCGCAGACAGTAAGTCTGAGTGAATCCGAGTGGGTTCAAACTTTTTTAGGTAGGTTTGGCTGCGAATGCCGCAGGTGAGGGCAATCGTCGGGATATCGGTGGCCTGTCCGGCCAATACATCGGCTTCGGTATCGCCCACCATCCAGGCTGTGTGGGGGTGAATGTCGTCAAAGCTGGCGATCGCCTGCGTTAGCAGTTGGGTCTTGTGGTCAGCGTGGTTAAGATAGGCTACGCCTTGGTCTTGAGCGCCCCAAATGCCGCTAAACATCGACAACAGGCCATGACTATTGAGAATTTGGATGGCCTGGTGCTGGCAGCGTAGGGTCACCAACACCAAGCGTGCCCCCTGGTTGTGGAGCATGGTCAGTGCCCAGCGCACACCGGGTTGCAAGTAGTCTTGATCGAGCAAGGTGGGTTGATTCACAATCTGGACAACCCGCTGCAAAAACAGATCAATTTCTGCACCCGATAGCCCAGAGCGCATGGCAATCTCGACATCGGGGACGCGGTTCTGCTTCATTTGCCAAAACTGCTCTTTGGTCAGCAAATGAATCGGCAGAGTAATTCCTGTCGCCTGATAGGTGGTTTGCACCTCTGCCAAACCCAGTTGGTAGGTCTGATAGTACCGATCAGATACATCGACAATGGGGCCGTCGAAATCGCAAAAGACCGTAAGAGGAGAAAATGCCTGCCGCTTGGTAGACAACGGGAGTAGGTTGGACAAAT
>JAYUYI010000668.1:0-2912 GCA_043752545.1 Thermoleptolyngbya sp. | reverse complement strand
CTCCCACAGACCCGGCGTAGACCAAGCCTCGCTGCATATCTAGCGTCAAAATGGCTCCATCTCGAATGATTTCAGTGGCGTTTTTGACCCCAACAATGACGGGGACTCCCAACCGCAGACCAATCACAGCCGCATGACTGGTGAGGCTGTCATCCTCGGTGACGATACCTGACGCTTTGCGGATGGCTTCTACGTAGTCCACACCCGTCGTTGTCGCCACCAAAATTTCTCCAGCATTGAAGTTGCCGATTTCTTTACTGGTATGCGCCACACGAGCGCGACCGCTGATTGATCCCTGCCCAATCCCAATGCCGCGACCCAGAACGGCTGTGACTACTTCCACTTTGATCAAGTCGGTAGAACCCGCCACGCCCTGAAGTGTGCCTGCGGTCATCACCACCAGGTCGCCCTCGGCCAGCATCGCTTTTTCCTGCGCCACGTTAAGTGCCGCTTTGAACGTTTGCCCCGTAGAAGGCAAGTTCAACACCAGCAGCGGTTTGACGCCCCACACCAGCTGGAGCTGCCGCGCCACGTCTACATGGGGGGTGATGGCCAAAATGGGCGTGCGAGGGCGAAACTTGGACACATTGCGCGCCGTTGCCCCCGTCTTGGTCAGCGTCATAATGGCAGAGGCTTGCAATTGTTCAGAAATGCGGCCAACCGCCTGACTGATGGCGTTGGGAATGGAGCGGCCTGCACTCCCTTCCAGATTACGTGTAAATGATGGCTCTTGTTCAATCCGCACTGCAATCCGCGCCATGGTTTCTACGGCTTGAACAGGGTACTTGCCCACAGCCGTTTCATTGGAGAGCATGACGGCATCGGTGCCATCTAGGATGGCGTTCGCCACGTCAGAAATTTCGGCGCGGGTAGGGCGAGGGTTGCTCACCATGCTATCGAGCATTTGGGTCGCCGTAATCACAGGAATGCCCAGGCGGTTGGCAGTTGTGATCAGCCGCTTTTGCAAAATAGGCACATCTTCGGCAGGTAGCTCTACGCCCAAATCGCCCCGCGCCACCATCACCCCATCGCAAATGGAGAGGACTGCTTCCATTTGCTCGATCGCCTCATGTTTCTCAATTTTGGCAATCACAGGCACATCTTTACCCGCGCTAGAAATCAATTCTTTAACTTCTAAAATGTCTTGCGGGTTGCGGACAAAGCTGAGAGCAACCCAATCGACGCCCTGATCGAGTCCAAACATTAGATCGGTGCGATCTTTGTCGGTAAGGGCTTTGATCGAGAGATAAACCCCCGGAAAGTTGACGCCTTTGTTGTTCGATAAAGCGCCTTCGACCACCACGCGGCAGTGCAGTTGCCGCGTCACCCGATCAACCTTTTCCACTAACATTTCGACTCGCCCGTCATCCAGCAAGATACTGGCACCTGCGGGGACTTCGTCGGCCAGCGGATCGTAGGTCACAGAACTAATTTCCTGTGTACCCGGACAGGCAATGCTGGTCAGGATGTAGGGATCGCCCTTTTTGAGAATAATCGAGCCGTGCTCGAAGCGGCCTAGGCGAATTTTGGGTCCTTGCAGATCTTGCAGGATGCCAACAGGCTGATTTAGCTCAAAGGATATTTGGCGAATGGTGCGGATGTTGCGCTGATGGTCTTCGTGGGTGCCGTGGGAGAAGTTGAGCCGCAGGGTGGTCGCTCCAGCTTCGATCAGGCTGCGTAGAACTTCTGGGCTGCTGGTGGCTGGACCAATGGTGGCTACGATTTTTGTCCGGCGCAGGGAAGGTTGCGATTGCATGGGTTCCAGAAGTCTCTCGAAAGGATGATTGGCGATCGCCCGTTGCACTAATGACAATCACTACCAGTGTCACTCTACAGTGATGCCATTGTCGTTGCCGGACAACACCCTCTCAATAATTTAGGGTATATAGAGCCTCTGAGTTACAGCAATTTTCAATTGCATCAACGAAGCGGTGATTTGTGAGTCATTACGGTTGTACTACGGGTTGCGTTGGCGGGCACATTTTCTCGCTATCCTAAACGTATGGGGGAAGTCTGCCCCAGCTAATGGCCTGCCCGTGACCCAATCATCTCAACTGATCTCGCTGCTCAAAACCCCCGATCGCCTCGAAGCCCGCCTGAAGGAAATTCCTCAAGAGCCAGGGGTTTACTTCATGCGCGATGCGACGGATAACATTGTCTATATTGGCAAGTCCAAGAGCTTGCGGAGTCGGGTCCGCTCGTATTTTCGAGACGATGCGTATCGGGAACCCCGGACTGCGCTGATGGTCATGCAGGTGGTCGAGATCGAGTTCATCGTCACCGACACCGAAGCCGAAGCGCTGGCGCTAGAAGCGAATCTGATTAAGCAGCACCAGCCTCACTTCAATGTGCTGCTGAAGGACGACAAGAAGTACCCGTTTCTCTGCATTACCTGGAGCGACGAATATCCACGCATTTTTATTACACGCAAGCGCAAGCTCACCAAAGGCAAAGACCGTTACTATGGTCCCTATGTCGATGTGGGGCTGCTGCGCCGAACGTTACACCTGGTGAAGCGCGTGTTTCCACTACGCCAGCGCCCGCAGCCGTTGTTTAGAGATCGACCCTGCCTCAACTACGATATTGGCCGCTGCCCTGGGGTCTGCCAGCAGCTAATTAGCCCCGAAGACTATCGCAAGATTTTGATGAAGGTGGCGATGATTTTTCAGGGGCGGACGCAGGAGCTAGAAGATATCCTGTCGGCGCAGATGGAAAAAGCGGCAGAGGAGTTGAACTTTGAATATGCAGCTCGCCTGCGGGATCAAATTCGGGGGTTAGAGTCGCTGGGGGCAGATCAGAAGGTGCAGTCGCCCGATGACACGGTGTCACGGGATGCGATCGCCCTAGCTGCCGATGATCATCACGCCTGCATTCAGCTATTTCAGATTCGGGCTGGGCGGCTGGTGGGACGG
>JAYUYI010000667.1:0-2914 GCA_043752545.1 Thermoleptolyngbya sp. | reverse complement strand
TTCCGGTGAGCGCTCCCATTGAGTTTGAAGGGCAGTTTGACGGCGGCACGATTTTGAATCCGGGCTACGTGCGCGATGGTAGGGCTAGCTCTGGCACTGGAACTGGAGCCGATGGCAACGTCCGGGGGGAACCCGGCCAGGTAGACGACAGCTTTTACTATGGCTTTAATAGCCAGATGAACCAAAACCTGCGGGGATCGCTGACGCCGAAAGTGGTAATGCGGGTGCGATCGCAGTCGGAAGGATTTTGGCGAGTGATGGCGTTTGACCGCTACACGGGGCAGGGCTGGGAGATCTCTCGCGGCGAGGAAAAAGACGTCCAAAAGCTAGAGCGTCCTGCCTGGTCGTTCCGGTTCACCCTGCCCTGGTCGGTGACGCTTAACCGCACCCAAGAGGTCATCCAGTCCTATACGCTGGTATCAGATTTACCTAATCTGGTACCAGCGCTCTACGAACCCAAGGAGCTGTACTTTCCAACGCGAGAAGTCGCCATTGATCTCGAGGGAACAGTGCGATCGCCCGTTCCACTATCTGAAGGACTGACCTATACGGTAATTTCGGAAGTGCCCTACCGCGATCGTACCAAGCTAGGCAAATCTCTAACGGTTTACCCCAAAACGATTACAGACACGTATCTGCAACTCCCCAAGGCGATCGCCCCGCGCTTGCGGCAAACCACTGAAGCGATTTTGGCCAAGTCTCCCAATCCGCTAACGAATCCCTACGAAAAAGCGTTATACCTGGCACAACATCTGAAGCAAACTTACGAGCTTCAGCCTAATTTGCCATTCCTGGCCGAGAATGAAGATCTGGTGGAAGCCTTCTTATTCAAATATCAGGGCGGCTACCCCGATCACTTTTCCACCGTACTCACTACGATGCTGCGGTCTATCGGCATTCCAGCTCGGCTCACGGTGGGCTTTGGGGCAGGTGAGTTCAACCCGTTCACTGGCTTTTACGTGGTGCAAAATACGGATGCCTTTGCCCTGACGGAGGTTTATTTCGCCAAACATGGCTGGTTTTCCTTCAACCCGATTCCTGGTGCCAATGTGATCCCAACATCGGTGGAAGAATCACAGGTGTTTGCGGTTTTGAAGCAGTTTTGGCGGTGGGTGGCAGGTTGGCTGCCGTCGCCGCTGTCGGGCTTCCTCAATGGCGTGTTTGAGCAATTGGTGCGGGCTTTTGGTTGGGCGATCGCCACTCTAACAGCGCTGTTCAACCGAGGCTGGATGGGGCTACTGACCGGGTTGATTCTGTTGACGGCACTTAGTTTTGCGGGCTGGTTGACCTGGAGCGGTTGGCAAACCTGGCGCTACCGCCGCTGGCTAGCAAAACTGCCCCCGATGGAAGCGCTCTACCAGCAGTTGCTAACCTGGCTGGCCAGTCAGGGCATGCGTAAGTCGCCTGCCCAGACCCCTCTAGAGTTTTCACGCCAATCGTCTAGTCATCCTGCCTTTGACCACACCGAACTAATTGACGCCATTTCCCATGCCTATGTTCGCTGGCGCTACGGCGGACAGTCTCCTCACATTGAACCGTTGCAGCAGCAGCTAAAGGCGGCGCGAGGACGGCCAAAACGCGCGGCAACGACAAAAAGGAGCAGATAACAGGCTATTCCAGCGGCAGAATTAGCTCTCCTGTGCCTAGGATCACAGTTCCAATCGCTCGTGCATCTAGATTCTGGGTTTGGAAAAACTGAATGGCGCGATCGCCCTCGTCGGCTGGAACCAGCACCACAAAGCCGATGCCCATGTTGAAGGTATTGAACATGTCTGGGCGACTGACTGAGCCTAGTTCTGCTAGCCAGTCAAAGACGGGTGGGATTGTCCAGGTGTGGGGCTGAATGTGGATGGATTGCTCTTGATTTAGGCAGCGGGGCAGGTTTTCGGGCAGGCCGCCTCCGGTAATGTGGGCCATGCCGTGAATGGGTAACCCGGCACGCAGTGCGGCCAAAATGGGCTGGACGTAAATTTGGGTGGGGGTGAGGAGGGTGTCGCCGATGGTTTTGCCGCCAAATAAAGCAGGGCTGTCCTGTAGGTTAACGTCGGCTATTTCTACAATTTTTCGCACTAGGCTGAAGCCGTTGCTATGGATGCCGCTGCTGGGAAGGGCGATCGCCACATCCCCCACTTGTACCTGGGAGCCGTCTAAAATCTGGCTTTTTTCGACGATCCCCACGCAGAAGCCGGCTAGGTCATATTCGCCGGGTTGGTAGAATCCTGGCATTTCTGCGGTTTCGCCGCCGAGGAGGGAGCAGTTTGCTTGGTTGCAGCCATCAGTGATCCCGGCGATCACGTGGGCAAGCTGTTCGGGGTTGAGTTTGCCGGTGGCTAGGTAGTCTAGGAAGAACAGAGGTTCTGCGCCACAGGTGAGGACGTCGTTGACGCACATGGCGACGAGGTCGATGCCAACGGTGTCGTGGCGATCGCATTGGTGGGCTAGTTTCAGTTTGGTGCCAACGCCGTCGGTGCCGGAGACGAGGACAGGTTGCTGGTAGCCTGCGGGCAGTTCAAATAGGCCGCTGAAGCCGCCGATGCCGCCGAGGACTTCGGGGCGGCGTGTGCTGTTGACCATGTCTCGGATGCGTTGTACGAACGCGCGTCCGGCTTCTACATCTACGCCTGCTTGCCGATAGTCCATGAAGGTTCCATTTGTTGCGCTGCCAAGGTTGTATTTTATCAGTGCGGGGTTGGGGTGGTGCTTGTGGCTGGGGTAAGTGTAGGAGAAAAGGCGATCGCCTCTTGATTAATGGGGGAGAATGATTTAGATCAATACTCCGGACAGTTTTTGTGAAAGAGCTGGAAACCCTCGTTGTATCGTTACCACTTGCCCTCACCCTTTTCATGTATGCCGAAGGCTTTAAGCCCTCTGCCAAGCGGGGAGAGGGACTTCAATCCGGCTCCCCTTCTCCCAA
>JAYUYI010000666.1:0-2914 GCA_043752545.1 Thermoleptolyngbya sp. | reverse complement strand
GGTTTGCAACCACCCAGCCTGCCCAGACCCAGGGGCGAATCTGCCGTTGCTGTAGGTCTTGCTGCATTTGCACTAGCCCCGTCAGCGCCAGAATAATGAACAGCGTTGGCAGGGTATAATGGCGAGCCTCTTGTGACAGGTAGACCGCAAAGGGAGAGACCGCCATCAGCGCCGCCGCCATTAGCCCAGCGGTGGCAGAAAAGGCGACGCGGTTGAGCCAGTAGATGGCGGCGATCGCTCCCACACCCAATAAAGCCGGGAGCGATCGCAGGGCCCACACCCAGTTTTCGCCAGGGTTGAGCCAACTGAGCCAGTGATACATCAGACAAAAGAACAGCGGCGGATGGGACGATTCGACGGTCGCCGTTTGAATAATTTGGGCATCGCTGACGCCGGGTCTCAGGGCAAAAATTTGATTGAGCAAGGCGAGTGGAAAAAAGGCGTCTTGGGGCACGTCATTGTAGGAACGTCCCAGGCTAAACAGCGCCGTAATCACTTCATCCAGCCACAGCGGCTTGGTGTCTAGTTGCCAAAACCGCAGCGCAGCGCCCAAGGCGATCGCCCCCACTAAGCCTGCATAGTGTAACCCTGTGCCCCTCGTCTGCTTCCGACCCAGCCCATTCACCAACAGAGCGCCATCTCCATCACGCTACTAGCTAGAATCATCACATGAAGTCGCTCAACCTAGTAGCCTTCCTCTCTAAACGCCGCTTATTGGATCGATTTCTATGCCATCCCCCCCGCCTTCTCCCGATGCTGCACCGGTGCTCGCCACCGAGCCAACGCGATCGCTAGAGCAGCAGCTCCAAGATTTACGCGATCGCCTGCGTCCGGGGCAGCGGCGGATTGCCGATTGGCAGGGCGGGCCGTTGGCGGTGTCGGCGGTGCCGGGTTCGGGCAAATCGACCGGGATGGCGATCGCTACAGCCATTTTGTTGGGCGATCGCTACCAGCAAGCGTCACTAAACAAGTCTCTTCCCGCCGATCAAATTGTGCTGGTGACCTTTACCCGTTCCGCCGCCGCTAACCTGCGGGGCAAAATTCGAGAGCTGCTCAACGAGTTAGGATTACCCGCCAACGGGTTTGCAGTCTATACGCTGCACGGCTTAGCCCTCAGCATTGCCAACCGCTACCCCGACCTCTCCGGGCTAAACCTCGATCGGATGACGTTGGTTTCACCCACCCAAAGCCACCGCCTGATTCGCACCATTGTGGAGCAGTGGATTGCGGCCAACCCAGCGCTATATCGGCAGCTGGTTGAAGGAACTCAGTTTGATGGCGAAGAAACCGAGCGGCTGCGGCGGCAGTCTGTATTGCGCACAGAAGTCTTGCCAAATTTGGCGCAAACCGTGATTCACGAAGCCAAAAGCTCGGGACTCATGCCCTCAGATTTGCGCGACCTGAGTCAAATTCCCCGCCGCAGTGCAGCAGATGCACAGCTCGGTGCCAGCCCTGACTATGACGCCCTGAGCATCGCCGCAGGTCTCTACGAGCAGTACCAAACTCTCTTGCAGCAGCGCAATTTTCTCGACTATGACGACATGATTTTAGCGGCGTTGCGGGTGCTGGACAACGACAGCGCCCTTCAGATGTGGCAAACGCTAGTTTTTGCAGTGTTTGAAGACGAAGCCCAAGATTCATCTCCCCTGCAAACTCGGCTGCTGGAGCTATTGGCCGCAGACCCGAACAGCAACTCACTCAATCTGGTGCGCGTTGGCGACCCCAACCAGGCCATCAACTCCACCTTCACCCCCGCCGACCCGCTGTTTTTCCGCGAGTTTTGCCAGCAGTGCGACCAACAGGGCAGACTGGCCGAAATGGATCAGGCCGGACGCAGCACTCAAGCGATTATGGATGCGGCAAATTTTACCCTGGAGTGGGTGAATCGACGCTATGGAAGGATGAAGGATGAAGGCGGAAGGAGGAAAGGAGAAGGCGGAAGGATGGAGACGCAGGACAGAAGTCAGCAAGAACATGCCTTGGCAATCTCTCAAGACATGACCAACCACTCATCCCTCATCCTTCCTCCTGCTGCTACGCAGAAGCAAGCTACATCCTTTCCTCTGCCGTTTCGCCCGCAGCACATTCATCCCGTTGCGGCCAATGATCCGCAGCCCGATCACAATCCGCCGCCAGCGGGTGGAGGGGTGGAGCTGCGGTTTCCGCCCGATGTGTATGAGTCGGTGGGGTTAATTGCCCAGCGGGTAGCAGCGCTGTTTGCCGCAGAGCCAATGGCGCGGGCGGCAGTATTGGTGCGCGAAAATCGGCAGGGGCGGTTTGTGGCAGATCTGCTGCGCCATCCAGACGCGTACAAGCTGGGGGTTGATCTGAACCAGTTGGGGATTGAAATTTACGATGTGGGAGAACGCGATCGCCATTCCCATGTGCCAGCGGAGGTGTTGGCTCTGCTGCAATTTCTCGATCGGCCCCACTCGCCCGACAACCTCAAAGCGGCTCTGCGGGTCTTAGTCGATCGGCAGCTCATTCCTACCCAAGACCTGAATCAGCTCAGCAGCCAACCTGAACAGTTTCTCTACCCAGGGCCGCTGGATGCCGCTCAGCTTGAATCGGTACTAAAAGCACGGCGCTATTGCAACAGTCTGCTGCGGGCACGCCTAGAGCTGCCCCAGTATCAGCTCATTCCCTTTTTGGGGCTAACGCTGCGCTATGACCAAACAGAACTGGCCACCGCCGACAAACTAGCCGCCCGCATTGCTCAGCAAACCGCCAATCATCCCTCCTTGATGGCCATGCTGGACGCGTTGCAAGAGGTGGTGCGCGGCGAGCGGTTTGAACCTGTCGAAACGGGAGATTTGGATGCCCGCTACACCCGCCCCGGTCAGCTCACGATCATGACGATGCATAAAGCTAAAGGGCTAGATTGGGACTTTGTTTTTCTGCCCTTTTTGCATGA
>JAYUYI010000665.1:0-2918 GCA_043752545.1 Thermoleptolyngbya sp. | reverse complement strand
TGATGAGTATTGGGGTAAATTTGTTCCGCAGCCGCCGGCGATCGCATTCTCACTCACCAGCACCCAGCCCGCACCGCCACAGCCCGCACAGCCCGCACAGCCACACGCCCGAGCTAAGACCAAGCCACGAAACCCAAGCTGGCAATGCTTACGCCTATGCCCAGACCCAAACGCGATCGCCCCTTGCCTTAAACCCTGCTGATCACAGCCATGATCATCTCCAAGATCATGGGCACAGTCACGGTCACGACGATCACAGCCACGATCGCCCCCATGGACACAGTCACGATCACAGCCACGATCACAGTCACGCCGATCACGATCACGGCCACAGCCACCTGCCACCTGGAGCCGATGGCACGCCAGTCACCTGGTCTAGCCTGTTAACCCTCGGCATTTCAGGTGGACTAGTCCCCTGTCCGGCGGCACTTGTGCTGTTACTGAGTGCGATCGCCCTCGGCAAAACCGCCTTTGGGCTAGTCTTAGTCACCGCCTTCAGCTTCGGTCTAGCTGCTGTCCTGACTGGACTTGGCCTATTATTGGTTTACGCCAAACACCTATTCAAACACATCCCCACTCACCCGCGCTTGATCAAAATCCTACCCAGCCTCAGCGCTGCCTGCATCACCTTAATTGGCATCGGAATTTCAATTCAGGCGGTTTTGCAGTTGAACAGCCAGTAGTAAGGGATGGGAAGTTTTTAGTTTTGAGTTTTGAATTTTGAATTAGCTGCTTAACTCAAAACTAAAAACTAAAAACTAAAAACTAAAACCGTCCTTCCTCCTTCCTCCTTCCTCCTTCCTTCTTCTCGCTAACCATGCTCAAACACCTCTCCTTGACGTTAGCTGGCACACTCAGCGCGATCGCCTTCACCCCCTACGCTGCTTTAGCAGACCTCCCGTCTAGCTTTGCGGCTGATAGCGGCAGTCCCTTCTGTTTTATGCAAACCGGAGATGGGCAGCTTTTAGATTTGACTCAGCTTTGCGGCAGTGGCCGCCCGTTGCCGACTCAAGCGATCGCCACTCCCTCTGACATCAGCGATCCAAGCCTATTTCCCGACGATGGGTCTGACTCCAACTCATTTGAGCGAGCTACTCGCGGCAACATCATTCGACCTGTGTCCAACAGCACACCCGCATTTCCGGGAGGTTCCGGTGCTGATTCGGTCAATAATTTGGGTAGCCTAGGGGGGAACATTGCCTCACCATGTTTCATTTTTGATGCTCAGGGTCGCCCATGTTCGCCCTAAAGCAGCGCATCTACCAATAACGCGACCTGCACTACCCACTAGTGCGTTACCCGATGATGCAAAACCTTGAAACGGACGTGAATGATGCCGATGCAGAAAAAACTATCTGTTTGGAAACAGCTAAAGCAGCAGCGGATTACCTGTGAGCAGGCGCTAAATTTGCTCGTCAATCGCCAGGGGATGGTTGACCTGCAGCTGCTAGATGTAGAAGTCAGTACCCGCTTTCAACGCAGTTTCAATGACAAAGGCGATGTGCCTCCGGTGGTACCGCTGTTGCTTTGGCAAAATTGTTATTACTTGGGTAGCCCCACTGCCCTCTCGCTAGACCTCATCAAGCATTTGGGCGATCGCCTGACTACTGAAATTCAAATTGTTCCAATTACCGAAAAAAGCTTTCATCAGTGGAGCCGCTTCAAAGGTCAAAGCACTGCCCGTCTCAACGGCACTCACGCGGTTCATCCGCTGACTGGAGATTCCGAATCTGAAGATATTACCGAAATGGCCGAGCTGCACCTGTCTCAGGTAGACGGCCAAATTGAGCGGATTCGGACGCTCATTTCTAGTGCCTTGCGCAACCGGGCCAGCGACATTCATTTGGCTCCTTCAATTGAAGGCTTGGCGGTGCGCTTTCGGATTGATGGCATTTTGCGGCATGTGACAACGTTGCCGCCTGACATTAGCCGCAAGGTGATCGTGGCGCTCAAGGTGATGAGCGATATGGATATTGCCGACAGCCGCCGCCCGCAAGATGGCAGAATTAGTGAAAAATATGTGGCTGATCAGCAAGAGCAAGGGCTGGATCTGCGCGTGAGTACACTGCCCTGCATTAGTGGCACCAAAGGGGAACCCAGCGAAAAGGCGGTGCTGCGACTGCTGCGTCAGCAAAACTCCTTTACAACGATCGCTGGATTGGGCTTTTCGACCCGCACGCGAGCCATTTATGAAGGGTGGTTGCGCGAACCTCAAGGAATGATTATTTTTACAGGCCCCACTGGATCGGGTAAAACTAGCACGCTCTACACCAGTTTGCAGGCGATCGCCACCGAATCGGTCAATATTGTCACGGTCGAAGACCCGGTTGAATATGTGCTGCCCGGTATTACCCAAACCCAAGTGCATGAAGCGGCTGGGATGACGTTTGCTGCAGGGCTACGGGCTATTTTGCGGCAAGACCCTGACATCATCATGGTGGGGGAGGTGCGCGATGCAGAAACGGCAGAAACGGCTGTGCGAGCTGCGTTGACCGGACACCTAGTGCTCACGACCCTGCACACCAATGACGCGATCGGTGTCATTCCCCGTCTAAAAGATATTGGTCCTGATCCGGGTCTCGTCAGCGATGCGCTGCTGGGAATTGTGGCACAGCGCCTAGTCCGTCGCGTCTGTCCGCACTGCGCCGAACCCTATACTCCCACGGCTGCCGACCTCAAGCTGCTGGGGTTGCGGATGAACGAGGCCAACGCTCCAGGCTGGCGCAAAGGGCGAGGTTGCCCTCAGTGCTTTAATTCGGGATATTTGGGACGAGAAGCGGTGATTGAGCTGCTAAATGTAGATGATACGGTGCGCCACATTATTTACGAAGGCACCGTGACTCAGCTGCGGCGCTATCTGCACGAGAGCCAGTTTGATTCGTTTCAGGTGGGGGCGATCGCCAAAGTCACCTCCGGGA
>JAYUYI010000664.1:0-7288 GCA_043752545.1 Thermoleptolyngbya sp. | reverse complement strand
CCGAGGGGAGGAGCGCAGGAGAAAGGTTGAGGGGCGATCGCCACTGCTTGAGGTCTGAGGTGCAAGTTCCAAGCTAAAAGGTGCAAGTTCCGAGTTTTGAAGTGGAAGAGTCAAGTTCTCAGGTGGAAAATCTAAGCTTTGACGAGCCAACAGCCTTGGGGGGTTCCCCCAAGCCCCCAGCAGGGGACGAAGCCCGTCCCCCACACCCCCTCCGCAAAGGCGCATCGATGGGCATCTACGCATATATTGCTGAGCCTTAAACGAAGCTGAAGGCGCTGCTGCTGAGGGTGAGTCCAGCGACGCCTTGCACTACCCCAATCCATTCGGGTTGGTTGCCCGTTTTTAGGCTAATTAGGGTGCCAGCCAGTCTGCCGGAGAGGGCAGTCAGGGTGTAGGCGGCGGCGCTGCCGTGCAGTTGAATCACATCGGTGGGCTTGAAATCGGTAAGTAGGGCATAGTCTTGTTTGCCTGCCAGGTTGGGCTTGCCATCGGTATAAAACGCAGTGGCGGCGTTGCCCAACACAAACAGATCGGGGCCACTGCCGCCAGTCAGCGTGTCTAGTTCGCCCCGGCCTGGGGTGACCGCATCAGGGTCTACTCCGGTCAAACTATCTCGGTTGGAGTTGCCAAGCAGCACATCGTTGCCAGCCCCACCCATCAGCGTATCTTGCCCGACTCCGCCTGCCAACGTGTCTTGACCCGCATCGCCAAGGAGGCGATCGCCCCCCGCGCCGCCGTTGACTGTGTCGTTACCGGTGCCGCCCTTTAGCTCGTCGCGGCCTCCATTGCCTGCAATGGTGTCATTGCCGTCTGCTCCATCTGCCGTGTTGGCCTGGTCATCGCCCACCAAAAGGTTGTCATTGGCGGGAGCGAGGGCATTGCGGACGCCGAAGACAAAGGCTAGATAGGAGAAACCTGTAGACGTTCTCAGCGTTTCAACGCCAGTGCGAGAGGTGAGCTGGGGAATGGTGGTGGGTGCGATCGCCCCGTAGGCGGCCAAAAATTCGCTGTAGTCGGAATCGTTGGTGTAGGTGAACGTGGGCTGGTTTAAGGTTGCCACCGACAGCGGCGTTTCGGTGTAGCCAGCGGGCGGGCTGGTCAACAGGCGGCGGATGGTGCCGTGTTTGTCTAAGACATAAATTGGGTTGATGGTGGGGTCGGTGTAGGCTTGCAAAATGGCATTGCCTGCAATGAACGCTTCACCGCCCAGGCTGACAAAGTCGCCGCTGACAATGTAGTGGGTGACGGTGATATTCGCTCCACCCGCTGCCAAAAATTGGGCGGCGATCGCTGCACTGGTGCCCGGTGAGTTAAACGTCACTACCTGCCCAATCTGGTCGGTTAGCTCTGCCGCTGCTACCTGGGTGATGCCGCCGCCCATGCTGTGACCGACAATGTCGGGTTTTTGCCCGGTGCTCTGAGCCGTTTGGGTCAACCAGGTGGCGATCGCAGCCCGATTTCGCTGAAACTGGGTAAACCCGGTGCCCTTGGGGTCGGTGTTGGCAAAATCATCCAGCACTTCGCTGGTGCCCCGAAAGAGCAGGACGGGGGGCTTGTCTGGGGTCAAAGACGTGAGTCCGAGAGCCTGAAAGCCGCTGACTGGATCATTAAAGGTCTGGTTAATTTGGTAGCCAGCCGCCGTTAGAAACGCGTTGACCTCTGGGCTAGCGGCGGGGTCGTCGTAGACATAGACGACTTCTTTGGCCAAGATTTCGTAAACGGCATGCAGGGGGTTTGTCATGGGGGAGAGTTAGTGCAGATACTCAGCGCGATCGCTCTAGGTCTTCGATTAATTTGGGAACTCCGGCGGTGAGCACGTCGTAGCCTGCTGGCGTTACCAACACGTCGTCTTCAATCCGAATCCCAATGCCGCGCCAGCGTTCTGGTACCTCGGGCTGTCCTTCGGCGGGTTTGATGTCGGGCGCAATGTAGATTCCTGGCTCCACTGTAGTAATTTGTCCTGGCTCTAGGGTGTGGGCAGTTTCTCCATGCATGTAGACTCCGACATCGTGCACATCTAACCCCAGCCAGTGCCCGGTTTTGTGCATGTAGAAGGGCTTATATTTTTCGGTTTTAATAATGTCTTCGATATCTCCCTGGAGCAGCCCCAGATCCATCAAGCCTTCTACAATCACGCGCACGGCGGTATCGTGCATTAGATTATAGGGGTTACCCGGCTGCACTTGGGCGATCGCCTCCACCTGTGCCCGCAGCACAATGTCGTAGAGGGTTTTCTGCTCAGCCGTAAACCTGCCGCTCACCGGGAAGGTGCGGGTAATGTCTGAGTTGTAATAGCCGTAAGCGCAGCCAGCATCGATTAGCAGCAGGTCACCGTCTTGGATTTGGCAGGTATTTTCGGTGTAGTGCAAAATGCAGCCGTTTTTCCCCGCTGCCACAATCGACGGATAGGCGGGACCCATTGCGCCGTTGAGCCGAAACGTATGCTCGATTTCGGCCTGCACCTGATATTCGTAAACCCCCGGCTTGGCGAAGGCCATCGCCCGGTTGTGAGCCTCGACTGCAATGTCTGCCGCTTGGCGCATCAGTTCCACTTCGACTGGGCGCTTGAGCAGCCGCATCGGATGCAGAATTGGCATGGGGTCTTCGAGGGCTGTAGGGCCGATGCCCTTACGCGGATATTGCCGCAGAAACTTCTGCCACAGGGCAATGATGGTGTCGTTGAAGGGGCGATCGCGACCCATCCGATAATAGATCCGGTCGGATTTTTCCACATACTGCGGCAGTTTTTCATCTAGCTCAGCGATCGGATAGACCGCATCGGCTCCAAACTGCTCTTTGGCCGCCTCCACCCCGACTCGATAGCCCGTCCAGGTTTCCCGCTCCGGGTCTTTGGGCTGCACAAATAGGACAAACTTGTGTTCCTCATGGTGCGGAGCTAGCACCGCAACGGCCTCCATTTCGTTGAACCCCGTCAAGTAAAAGAAATCGCTGTCCTGGCGGAAATTATATTCCACGTCGTTGTGCATTACGGCCATCGGCGCACTGCGAAAAATCGCGGTGCCCTTGCCAATTTTTGCCATCAACTGTTCACGCCGCCAGGAGAAATCTGTTTGCATAGTCGGGGTCAAAGGCTCAAAAGCATCAGGTGGTTCAGATTATATGGTAGCGATTCTCTACGAGACGGCAAAGCCGAACGCCTCCCCTAAAATCTGTAACTCAACACCTCAATTCGCGAGCTCTCAGCAGGCAGATCGGCTGAGCGAACCGAGAGGCTATCTCCCCGACGCTGCACAGGTACCCCTGGCATTGCCGCCAAGAATGCATCCAGCGGCTGAATATCGCACGCGGTCGCTGTCGCCGCCTGAGTTCGATATTGGGTGGGGATAATCAGGCGAGGATTTAGTGCCCGAATCGCCTGAGCCGCTTCCTCAGGGGTATAGATTTTGGCACCGCCGCCCACCGGAACCAGCAGCACATCGGGTCGCCCAATTAAAATCTGTTGCTCCACTTGAATTGGGGTAACCGCACCTCCTAAATGAGCAATATTGAGTCCACCCTGGTTCCACCGCCACATCGTATTTAGCCCAAACCGCCGACCGCCCTGGCGATCGTGGTCACCGCGAATGCCCTGAATTTGCATGCCGCGATATTCGTATACACCTGGCTCCGACAGCAGGCGGGGCGTTCCCGGTAGTCCCTCCAGCGACCCTTCGTCTAATAGGCGACTGCTAATCATGACCAAATCGGCATTCACCCGAGGGGCGCGGTAGCCTGCCGTGCAGCCCAGTGGCCGAAACGGATTGACCAAAACGCGGTTGCCTTGCCCACTAAACAAAAAGCAGCTGTGCCCCAGATACTGAATGGAAACCCCACCGCTAGTTTGAGCCTGTCCTGGCTGCAAACTGGATGCTACTCCGGTCGTTGCAGTGGCCGCCAACCCCGCCCCTGCATATTGAATAAACCTGCGCCGCTTCATGAGTCTCTCTACCCTTCGCTGTGAACGGGAACCGTTAGTGAACCGTTAGTGAACCGTTAGTGTCAATGGGCGATCGCCAGCTTGCTAAAACCGGCGTGCATGACATGCATCATGATCAAAATTTGCAACTCTTAGCTTACAGTGATTGACGCAACCAACTCAAAGTTCCGGCTGGCAACCTGGCTAATTCCGTCATGCCCCATAATTACCAGACTCGAAATTAGGCAGGCCAGCAAAATACAATAGTGGCAGGAATGTAACGTTTTTTGGGGGCGACAGTGAATGGGGCGATCGATCAATTGGCACTGGATGCAACGGTGGATCGGGGGATGGCTACTGGGGACAGTGCTCTGGCTCTGTTGCAGCGGGTTGGCACAGGCAGGCGTATTGGCCGATCGGCTAGCCGCATTTCCCGACTGGCAGAGCAAACCATTGCTGCACCCGGCGCAGGGCGATCTGGCCTATCCCGACTGGTTTACAGGCACCTGGACGGTCACCACCACGCTGATCGATCTGGCTTCACCGCTGGCTCCAGATCTGATCACGCCTGGGTTTGAAAGCAATCGCCCCTATCTCAACCAGCCGATTGTGTTTCAGGCGCGGTTTGTGGCAGAGTCGCCTCGGCGAGGGAGGAACCTGTCGGGTTTACCGCTACAGGTGCCCTCGTTGCAGATATCGACAGACCAGGGGCTGTCGCCCGCTCTCATCTCCGATCGCGCCTTCAACGGGTTGAATTTGGCCAAAGCGTATTTGGATGGCTCGGGCAACGATGGCAAAAGCCCAGTGCTAGCTGTCAAGGTTGACCCCACCAACCCCAATCGCCAGATTACATTGCTCAGAGGCGATCGCCAACTGGTCTCAACGGTCAGCGATCGCGCTACCGAATCTGCCAACGCCACTGAATTCATCACCACAGAACTATTTCAGCAAGAATTTCGCGGGGCACCGCAGGTCTACTTCAACACCGTCGAAACCACCACCGCCTATACCCACCACCCAGCGGCTCATCCCACCATTACAGCTGACCAGGTGACGGCAATTTATCTATCCCCTCAAGATCCAGACTATTTCAAAGCAGGAGAACGTCCGGTGGCGCTATATCTCTACCGCATGGCGTTTGAGGCAGGATGACGGATCTGCCGCTGATTTACCATCCAGATTATGTGACGCCGCTGCCGTTGGGGCATCGGTTTCCGATGAGTAAATTTAGCCAGCTGCACGACACGCTGTTGGCGGATGGGGTGGCGCAAGCGCATCAGTTTCATGCGCCAGAGTTGCCGCCGCTGACCTGGATTGAGCGGGTGCACACGCCTGAGTATGTGTGTGCCTATCGGGACGGCACGTTGGACGCCAAGGCGCAGCGCCGGATTGGGCTACCGTGGAGTCCGGCGTTGGTGAATCGGACTTGCATTGCGGTGGGCGGTACGGTGTTGACGGCACGGCTGGCGCTGGAGTGTGGGCTGGCCTGTAATACGGCTGGCGGGACGCATCATGCGTTTCCCAGCTACGGGTCGGGGTTTTGCATTTTTAACGATTTGGCGATCGCCGCTCGCACCGTGCAACATCTGGGGCTGGCGCAGACCATCTTGATTGTCGATCTAGACGTGCATCAAGGCGACGGCACCGCCTTCATTTTTCAAGACGACCCCAGCGTGTTCACCTTTTCGATGCACTGTGAGGTCAACTTTCCGGGCATCAAGCAAACCAGCGATCTAGATGTGCCGCTGCCAGTTGGCATGGAAGATGCCGAGTATTTGCAAACCCTGGCCATGTACTTACCCGACCTGCTGACCCAGGTGCAGCCCGATTTGGTGCTATACGACGCTGGGGTCGATCCGCATGTGGGCGATCGCCTGGGCAAATTGGCACTCACCGACAGCGGCATATATCGCCGAGAAATGCAGGTGTTGAGCACCTGTGTGTCGCAGGGCTACCCGGTTGCCTGTGTGATTGGCGGTGGCTATGGCGACGATTTTGAGGCGCTGATCTATCGCCATTCGCTGCTGCATCGCGCCGCCAGTGACGTGTATCGGCACTATCGACTGTAGAGAGTGGCTCTAATGTGGCAGTAGTATTGAACTCTAAAATATTGGATAAAGCTTATGCGTAAGGTGTTTAGATCTCGACTTCTACGAGAAGTCGGGAACCTTTGGCGATCGTTCAGCAATGCCCAAGAATTCAGCGCTGAATGAAAAAGATTAGGCGCGCAAGCGAGAGGTAGGGGCGACACGGTCGTTCGCCCGGTTCGGGTTCGTTCGCCCGGTTTTATATGTGGTGCGATCCGCGCTCCGCGCAGGCAAGCCAACGCCCCCATCCGAACCGGGTCAACAACCGTTGACCCCTACCACGTTAATCAATGCCAGTTAATCAATGCCAGTTTCCTGCTCATGTTCCAGCGCTTCCAGGCTTTTGAGAACGCTCAGGGTTGAGTAATATGCCTCTTCGATCAGCTCGTCCCGCTCGCTGGCGTCTGTAACCATGTCGTCTAGCATTAGGCGTAAAGAGCCAATCAGGGTGTTGAGGCGATTGCGAATTTCGTAGGAGCGCTGCGCCACCTGACGGCGGGCAGTTGGCGGGCCAGTCAGCTGAGCGTGGGCGGGATGGAGTTCGGTGGGCATGACCCCATCGGCAAACTGCATCGCGCATAGGCGGGTGTAGTAGCCTCCCTGCTTCAGCAGTTGCTCATGGGTGCCGCGCTCTACGACCCGCCCTTGATCTAATACGGCAATTTGCTCAGCCTTTTGAACTGTTGACAGGCGGTGGGCAATCACCAGGGTGGTGCGATCGCGACTCAGGGTTTCCAGCGCTTGCTGCACCAGTCGTTCCGATACTGTATCTAAAGCGCTGGTGGCTTCATCCAAAATCAAAATTTCTGGATTTTGCAACAGAGCACGGGCGATCGCCAACCGCTGCCGCTGCCCGCCAGACAGCAGCACGCCGCGATCGCCAATCGGCGTGTTGAGTCCGTGGGGCAGTTGCGTAATGAACTCATCGGCGTTGGCTAACTTGGCGGCATCCCAAATCTCCTGGTCGGTGGCATCTGCCACTCCGTAGGCAATGTTGTCGCGCACCGACGCATTAAACAAAATGGTTTCCTGGCTAATGATCCCCATCGCGCGCCGCAGCGACCGAATGTCAAACGCTCGTAGGTCAATGCCATCGATCAAAATTGCCCCAGCCGTGGGGTCATAGAACCGTGGCAGCAAGTCGGCTAGGGTCGATTTCCCGGCTCCCGACGCCCCCACCAGCGCCAGCGTCGTTCCGCGCGGCAGGTATAGCTCTACGTCGGTCAGCACAGGCTGAGGTTGACCGCGATAGTGAAACGATACGTGGTTTAGGTGAATCCCTTGC
>JAYUYI010000663.1:0-2921 GCA_043752545.1 Thermoleptolyngbya sp. | reverse complement strand
TACCGCCGTCCATAGGCTGTCATCGGTTCTTGGATGAAGCGAATGTAGAGGTGCCGGAAGGTAGATTTGATCACCCGAGGCATCGCAAAGTCGATGGGCACAAGTTTTTCGGGCAGCTTCCAGTCCAAGATTTTGAGATCTGGGGGAGTCAAATGGGGAAAGTGGATCTGGTGCAGGTCGGGGCATAGCCCTAGCCGTTGGGAGGCGGCAACGGTAGGGATTTTGGCTGGGTCGGCGTTGAGAATTTCGACTAGGCAGCGATCGAGGGCAAATACATCGGCAGATGCAGCCAGCACCCCTAGCTTGCGAGGTTCACCGCCGCTAGGGCCGTTGCCTTCGTGGCCAATGATGCCATCGGCAATGGTGAGGGTGGGGGCGATCGCCCGTGCCGTCTCCACCAGCATGGTGCCAAAGCGATCGCGATCTTTGCCGGCTTCCATGTGCCACCAGGCTTTCATTTTGCCGGGAACGCAGCCAAATAGGTTTTTGACGCCCAGGGTGAGGGTGAGCTGCACATGGGATTTTACCTTAGGCAAGTTAATTACCACATCGGCTTCCATCGCCTCTTTACACAGCAGCAAATGGTTAAACTCGGCGCTGGCAGTTGGGTATCGGCTGCCGCTCCATTCCACAATCGGCAGGTTCAAATCGTCGATTAGCGGCTGGTAGCCATTGGCGATCGCCACCCCACGGGCGCTGCCAAAGGCCGGACTGTCGCCCAAAAATGGCTTGCCGCCCACCGCCTGCACCATCTGCGCCACCACATACGCGACTTCCCAGCGAGTGGTGCATTCCTGAGTGGGGCGAGACCCGGTTAGCAGGTTTGGCTTGAGCAGGACGCGATCGCCCGGTTTCACAAATGCGGCCATGCCTCCTAATGGGTCTAACAGGGTGTTAAGGGAGGCGCGTAGCTCGCTTAGATCATAGGAAGAGGCGCGAATTAAACTAACGGAGGGCATGGGGTGAGGGAAGAGTAGGTGTGCATATTGGTGTTCGTATTATAGAGGGATGGCCAGATAGAGGGATGGCTAGGACGCTGGTTTAGTAGCCATCCTAGCCATCTTGATCAATTCCCCACCCGATTAAGCACCCGATTAAGCATCATCCGCGTCTAGGCCGTGCGGATGATGCCATTTTCGGGATTGACCAAGCGCAGCAGCTTTTGTTTGATTTGGGCATCAAACACTTCCCACTTCATCCGGGTGTAGTCGCTGTGCTCATTGAACCCAGAGAGGAACCCCATCGGGATTTCAAACCCACCGGCCATCGATCGCCCGCCGCCAAAGTACCGCCCCTGGGCATCTTGGCCAAAGACTTCTTTGATAAACTCATCGGGATCAAGGGTGAGCTTGTTGGTGCGCAATGAGCCAATCACCACTTCTAGCTCTTCGTCTTCGTCATGCACAATGCCGTAGACCACGGCAGTATGGACGTTCTCTTCGGTGACGAGAAAATCGGCTGCCTGCGGAATGGCATCGCGGTCGTCGTAGCGCAGATAGCCCACCCCGGCAATCGAGAAGTTGTTTTGCAGAATGCGGTTACGCAGCGCGCGCTCAATCACATCCATCACCCGCTTCGAGCGCGACGACTGAAGCACCGCATTCAACAGCTGGCTATCATAAAATCGGCTGAGGTAAGCCGCTGCCAAAAAGTCTTCCTCTTGCGCTTGCATCAGGCGGTTTGTGTCACAGCGTAGCCCATGCACCAGCGCCGTGGCACACTTCACATGCTCGCTATTGCCGTTGTCTAGTTTGAGCAGCCCTGCTTGGATGTATTGGGTGAAAATGGTGGCGGTGGCGCGCGTCTGAGGACGAATGTCTGCAAATTCTGCCTTTAGCTCGCCCTGCATACTGTGATGGTCAATTACAACAGCGACCGAGATCCCTAGCTGTTTCACCAGTGGCAGCAGCTGCGTGGTAGTGCCCTGATTATCGATAAACACACAGCCACTAAACACAGACAGGTCTTTTTCTTTAGCAGCATGGAGGCTCCAGCGCTGCACAGGTAGCCCCGTCAGCCGCACCAGCGCGATATTTTCCTGATGGCTTAGTGTCCCGGCATAGACAATGTCACAGCGAATGTCGAACTGATCGGCAATCATCTTGTAGGCCCAAGCGCAAGAGAGCGCATCGGGGTCAGGGAAGTCTTGCAGCAAAATCAGCTGGCGCTCGCCTCGATGCCGTTGCAGCACTTGCCGCAACATCTCAACTTTTTGTTCGGTTAACCGCCGCCCTTGAGGTGTTGTTAAATACCAATCGGGTTTGACTCGAGGCGGCTCTCCCTCATCATCATCTGTCGCAGCGAGGTCAGTTGAATTGAAACGTAGCGGGACAGTGTCCGGCATGACAGGCAGACCATCGCGAGAGGTACGTGGGTTGAGTTGCATAGGTTTGTGGAGAGCGGCCAAGCCACAGGCAATTCGTTGCTGTTGCTCAGCCGTCAAAAGGGGGTATGTCTGAATTAGGTACTCTTTAGATCTTCTCAAAAAAAGTCAATTGCGGCATCGTACTCAAGGTTCCATTTTCCGTACCAACCTCTAGGTAGATAAAAAGTTTTCATGAAGCCACACCAAATCGAGGCGGTTAGATGCCGATCACGTATTTCTGCCACTCTTGGTGGACGCCGCTTTTGATGTGTTTAGTCACTTCAAAGTAAAGGCCACTGTGGGGTTTATGGGGCGGGCGGCGGAGGATCATGCTGGATTCTTTGGGCGTACGGCTGCCTTTTTTGACGTTGCAGCGGACACAGGCCGTTACAATGTTTTCCCAGGTGTCTTGGCCACCGCGCGATCGCGGAATGACGTGGTCTAGGGTCAGCTCATCGCCCATGTAGGAGCAATATTGACAAGCGTGCCCATCGCGGTGAAGAATGTTGCGACGGGTCAGCGGGATTTCTTTGTAAGGAACCCGGACATAGTGGCG
>JAYUYI010000662.1:0-2923 GCA_043752545.1 Thermoleptolyngbya sp. | reverse complement strand
ACTACCCGATTGGCAAGCTGGGAATTAAGGTCAACGTGCGTCAACTACTAGATGGCTACGAATCGGTGGAAGCTCGCCAGCGACAGCGGATGGGCGATCGCGAATTTGAGCGGATGGAGAGGGAGATGGGCGATCGCTTCAATATCCACATTCACAACACCAACCAACAAGGACATTACAAACCCGTGACCGACAATACCAACAATTTGCAAGGGGCAAACATCGGCAACTTTGCCAACGAGGTCAAAGACAATGCCCGTCAGCAAACCAATCAGCACATTCATGCAGCCAATAATCAAACCCTGGCTCAGGCGGCAACAGAAATCAAATCGCTGCTGAATCAACTCGATAAAGAGTATGACAACAGCACCGTCACCGGGCAAGCCATGATCACCGCTAAGGCGATCGAATCGATTGAAAAGAATGTGACTCTCAAAACCCGTATCATCAACGCGCTTGCCGAAGGTGGCACCACCGCCCTCGAAACAGCCGTTGATCATCCGGTAGTCAAACCTCTAGTGGCCATGATCAAAGGGTTCATTGATGCCAAGTAATCTCCATAGGTAGACTGGCTATCTCCTAAAGGATTCTCACACTTGCAAAAATTTCTACAGCCCCAAGCAGTACCGAACCGCATTTTCAACCTCAATCATTTTCTCATCCGAGAGTTTACCTGCTGGCTGATCAGGAAATCGTTTCGCATCTAGCGATCGCACTTGAAACCCTAAAAAGACAGTTTCCAAGGGTAAACCGCTCTCTTCTGGCAATACGCGAACATTTGTAGGGTAATCTTTCGTTATATTATTGCCCTTTGTCCCCACTACGACCGTAACGACAAGTGGTGAACGATTGATAGCATTTATGGAAATGACCAGTATAGGTCTTTGCCCTGCTTGTTCTCTACCTTGAATTGGATTCAAATTGACAAAGTAAATCTCAGACCGTTGAATACTCATGCAGTCTGCAACCCATCCATCTCCGTCCAGGCAAACTCTTGATCAATGGCTGTAATTTCAGCCTGTATTTCTGGATCGTTTGCCATGTCAAATAATTCAGCTTCATTCGGCTCTCTAAGCTGACGGGCAATTCGCTCCAGCAGCCAGAGTTTTTCCCTAGCAGACAAAGTGGCGATCGCCTGTTCGATTTCTAATAGCTTCTTTTGAGCCATTGCAGCAACGTCTGGTTTGTGGGGTATGTCGTCATCATAATCCAATGAGCGTGAGCAGTAGGCCAAATTCTCTCTATTTTCAATTTACGGTTGACTACAACCGCATCTACCCGTATGCTCCTTCATTAAGCTGCTGCACACACGCGGGCGGCTTGATACATCAGGACTCAGAAACTTTAGCGCCACTTGGAAAGTGCTGGCACACCTCCAAGCGGCTAAATCACCCAACTGTCACAGCAGTCAGGAGACCTTGGTGAATGATACCTTGGTCATCCCGACTTGCCCAAGCAAAAGAGGATGCCTAGGGTTTCTAGTTCTGGTTTCCTTACCCCAAACGTCCTAGGAGACCAGTTCATGACTCAATTCACCGACTCGGGCACACCTGTGCCCCCAAATTCTGTACCCTCAAATTCTGATGGCGAGCGATCGCGTGAACCCGTCCGGCATTTGCTGTTTGGCTCCCTTGCCTCCGTCTAGCTCAACATCAAAACCCTGCACAAAATGGGCTACGCCGAACCCAACGATTGGAGCAAACCCACTCCCACGGTGCGATCGGGCGAAGTGATGGCGATTTTGGTCAAACATCTATGGGTTGACTGATCTAGATGTGCTGGTTGTGCGCGTCAGCATTTCCAAAAAGGCATAGACCGCCGGGGGATGCTGTGCGTCGGCCAACACGGCAACCCCAATCCGGCGCACCAATGGCACAGGTAACCGATAGACCTGCACCGAGGCTGGAATTGGCTCTGCGGCTAGACGAGGCAGAATCGTTGTGCCCAACCCCTGCGCCACTAAGCCCACAATGGTGGCATCCGTTCCCACTTCGTATGCCACCTTCAACACACAGCCAAAAGCCCTAGCATGGTCATACAGCTGCCGCATCATCACATAGTCTAACGGCGGCATAATCAACGGCTGAGCGGCCAATTCAGCCCAGGTTAACTCAGCCCCTTTTAGCTTAAAACTGGGCGGCAGCAGCACAATATATTCATCTTGCAACACCTCCCACGCATCCAAATCATCGGATGCTGGCATCAACGTTAGCCCAATATCGGCGCGCCCTTCACGCAGCGATTGTTCCACTTGCGGGTAGTCGTCGTGTTCGGAAAGGCTGACGGCGATCGCTGGAAACCGCCGATGAAACTTGGTGATCACCGACGGCAACAGATGGGCGGCAACGCTGCGAAACGATGCAAGCCGAACTTGCCCGCCGTCTAACCCTCTGGCGAGTTCTGCGGCTTTGATAATGTCATTGGCTCGACCCACAATGCAGCGGGCATGGTGCACAATTTGCTGACCCACGGGCGTCAGCCGAGCGCCATGCCGCCCGCGCACTAGCAAAACCACACCCAAATGTTCTTCTAGAGAGGCGATCGCATGACTGACTGCCGATTGAGACATCTCCAACTGCAAGGCAGCGTCCGTAAAATTTTCACAGTCTGCCACCGCCACGAAAACCCGCAGCTGCGACAACTTCATCTGATTTTGCGAATTCACTTTCACGGTTTTGGGGCGCTCTTGCGGTTTTACCATCAAATCTTCTCATGGAAATGATGCGAACTAGTTTTTGTATCTTTTGCTACGGTTTTATAGACTAAGAACATCAAGAAAAGCGTGAAAGACGTTAGGCAAAGCACCATGAAATCTCAACTGAACTGGAATAATTCTCAAAACTTAGGCACCGCTACGTCCCAAAGCCTTCAAGCACAGCGCCGCCACCTGAGCGCTAAGCTCAACGATATTTGGCAACATGCC
>JAYUYI010000661.1:0-7293 GCA_043752545.1 Thermoleptolyngbya sp. | reverse complement strand
TGGAAGATGTCGTCAATGTCCCCCAGCGGCCTAAAGTGGAAGAATATGACGGGCAACTGCTGATTATTACCCGCATGGTCATGCTAAAAGACACAGGTAGAGGGTTCTTCACCGAGCAAGTTAGCTTTATTCTAACCAAAAATTATTTGTTAACAGTGCAAGAAGAACCAGAATATGACTCGTTTGGGCCAGTCCGGGAGCGAATTCGGCTGAGTAAGGGCGTGATCCGAGCGCGGGGAGCCGACTACCTCATGTACTGTTTACTCGACTCCATTATCGACGGCTTTTTTCCAGTTTTAGAAGCCTATGGCGAAGATTTAGAAGAGTTGGAAAGCGAAGTCGTGACTAAACCAACCCAACAATCGTTAGAAAAAATCCACAGCCTAAAACGCGACTTGTTGAACCTGCGGCGATCGATTTGGCCGATGCGAGATGCCATTAGCGTTTTGATTCGAGATAGCGAAGACTTGCTGTCCGACGAAGTCCGCGTCTACCTCAGAGATTGTTATGACCATGCCGTACAGGTTCTAGATATGGTAGAAACATATCGAGAGGTGGCATCCAGTTTAATGGACGTCTATGTTTCCTCTGTAGGCAACCGCATGAATGAAGTGATGAAACTGCTCACTCTTATTTCCTCCATCTTTATTCCTCTGACGTTTATTGTTGGAGTGTACGGGATGAACTTTAATACTGAAAAGTCGCCTTACAATATGCCAGAGCTGAATTGGTACCTAGGCTATCCCCTATGCTGGGCGGTGATGCTAGCGGTCGCCTTTGGTATCATTTTTTACTTCTGGAGACGCGGCTGGTTTTCCAACTTCTCCGGTATCAAAGAATAGTTTGTCTTACCCCCTAACTCTTAGCCAAACCTCCCACCCGCTTCCCATTGATCCCACTGTTGCGCAGAAGCAAGCTACATCCTTCATCCTACGCTTCGCGTAGTTTGCTTCTCGGAACGAGTACGGCAAAGCCGTTGGCCTTGCCTGCGCCTGCCGCATACATCCCTCATCCTTTATCTTTCCCCATGGATCTCAAATCCCTAATTCGCGACATCCCCGACTTTCCCAAACCCGGCATTATGTTTCGGGACATTACGACGTTGCTGCGTGATGCGGAGGGGTTGCGCTACACCATCGACACCATGACCGAGAAATGTAGTGGCTTAAACGCAGATTTTGTTATTGGCATGGAGTCGCGCGGGTTTATCTTTGGCGCACCCTTAGCCTATAAGCTCAATGCCGGATTCCTGCCTGTTCGCAAACCTGGGAAGCTGCCTGCTCCAGTTCATTGCGTAGAATATGAGTTGGAATATGGGACTGACAAGCTAGAAATTCACCAGGACGCCGCCGCCCCCCGGGCACGGGTGCTAATTATCGACGATGTGATTGCCACGGGCGGTACCGCCGCCGCAACGGCTCAACTGCTACAGAAAATGGGTTGTGAACTAGCTGGGTTTGGTTTCATTATTGAGTTATCGGGGCTAGAAGGACGCAAAAAGCTGCCCGATGTCCCCATCGTGACGCTGGTGGAGTACTAGTGGAGTATTAGTGGAATATTAATGGCTTCTAGCAAATTTTCCTCAAATCAACAGCGGCTCCAAGCTTTCGGCAGATCGATTCTAGACGCAGTCAGGGGCGAAACCTTTGCCTATGTAGTCAAGCGATCGCTGCAAGGCGCATTCACCCTATTACTAGCGTCGGCTCTGAGTTTCTTTATCATTCAACTGGCACCGGGCGATTTTCTCGATTCCTTTCGTCAAGATCCTCGGATTTCGGCGGAGACGCTCAAAGCCTTTAGGGAGCAGTTTGGCCTAGACCAGCCTGTACTTCAGCAATATTGGCTGTGGATTAAGGAAATTGTGACCCATGGTAACTTTGGCGTGAGTTTTGCCTACCAGCGCCCGGTGACCGATTTGCTCTGGGAGCGGATGTTTGCCACGCTACTGCTGGCGGTGGCGTCTCTGGCCATTACATGGGCGATCGCCATTCCCTTGGGCATCGTGGGAGCGGTCAACCAAAATCAACGGATCGATCGAATCTTCCGGGTGCTGAGCTACATTGGGCAGGGCTTTCCCACCCTAATTACCGGATTACTGCTGCTGTTTGTCGCCCAAGCCCTTTCCCCGCTGTTCCCGGTGGGCGGCATGACCAGCATCAACCACGCCGATTTAAACCCCTTCGGGAAGCTGCTCGATATTGGCTGGCATATGATCTTGCCCACGATCGCCCTTAGCATTACTGGGTTTGCTGGGTTGCAGCGGATTACACGCGGCGAACTGCTAGACGTCCTGCGGCAAGACTACATTCAAACTGCCCGTGCCAAAGGCTTGCCCGAAAACCGAGTGATCTACGTTCACGCCCTCCGCAATGCCGTTAACCCTTTAATTACCCTACTCGGGTTTGAATTTGCTAGCCTCTTAGGAGGGGCTTTTATTACCGAAACGTTTTTTAACTGGCCCGGTCTCGGAAAACTCACCTTACAAGCTGTCACTGCCCAAGACCTGTATTTGGTGATGGCCAGCCTGATGATGGGTGCCGTGATGCTGATTGTAGGCAATCTCCTAGCCGACTTACTGCTAAAGCTAGTAGACCCTCGGATTAAGCTTTCTAACATCAACTAATTGAGCATCACTGGCTCATTTTTTACAACACCATCACTTGTCACGCTTTCAGATAGTATGGAGGAATGCCAAAAACCAGACTAAATCTTGCGAAACGTCAGCCAACGCTGACGACTAGTAAGGTGCGGGTAGAGGCAGAGCGTGTATTGCTTAAGATTGCACGGGCGTCGAGTAGGAAGGAACATTCATGAGCCAAGATGACATTTTGCAGAAAGTTCGGAAAATTGTCTCCGAACAGTTGAGTGTGGAAGAGACAGAGGTTGCCCCAGAATCTAGCTTTGCTAACGATTTGGGAGCTGACTCTTTAGATACCGTTGAACTGGTGATGGCTCTGGAAGAAGAATTCGATATCGAAATTCCTGATGAAGCGGCAGAAGGCATCGGGACGGTTCAAGCAGCCGTAGATTACATTAAACAGAAAGTCGTTGTTTAAGCTGATTTAACGAAGGCAGGGCACTGTAGGCTGTTGGTTTTTGGCATTGTTAAGATGCTAGACGCGCTATTTTGCCAACTCCCTGTCTTCCACTATTTGAGCTGAGCATTCTAAAGCTCTCGGACTCTTAAACTATTTTGCATTCTGGGCGTTTAAACCCTCGAATCTGCGTCATGACAACTTTGGGTGTTGAATTTAAGCGTGTTGTAATTACAGGTCTGGGTGCGATTACCCCGATCGGCAACACTCAAACTGAATATTGGGATGGGCTACTGAGCGGGCAAAATGGTATCGATCGCATCACCTTGTTCGATGCATCTCGCCACGATTGCCGGATTGCGGGTGAAGTGAAAGGGTTTGACCCCCATGCGTACATGGAGCGCAAAGACGCCAAGCGGATGGATCGCTTTGCTCAGTTTGCCGTTGCGGCCAGCAAACAGGCACTGGCCGACGCCAAGTTTGTCATTAATGATTTGAATGCCGAACAGGTTGGCACCCTGATTGGGACTGGCATTGGCGGCTTAAAAGTGATGGAAGATCAGCAAGAGATCTGCCTAACGCGAGGTCCAGATCGGTGCAGCCCGTTCACCGTGCCGATGATGATTGCCAACATGGCCGCCGGGTTGACGGCCATTCATATTGGTGCCAAAGGCCCCAATAGCTGTACCGTGACGGCCTGTGCCGCCGGCTCAAATGCCATTGGTGATGCCTTTCGCTTGCTGCAACGGGGGTATGCCCAGGCGATGGTTTGCGGCGGCACCGAAGCGGCAATCACGCCGCTAGCGTTTGCTGGGTTTGCCTCAGCCAAAGCGCTCTCCACTCGCAATGACGATCCTGCCCATGCCTGTCGCCCGTTCGATCGCGATCGCGACGGGTTTGTCATGGGTGAAGGCGCTGGAATTTTGGTTTTAGAGGAGCTAGAGCATGCTCTGAGTCGGGGCGCTCACATCTATGCCGAAATTGTCGGCTATGGCATGACCTGCGATGCCTATCACATTACGTCTCCGGTACCGGGTGGTGAAGGAGCCGCTCGGGCAATGCAGCTGGCGATGAAAGATGCCGGACTCGCACCTGAAGATATCAGCTACATCAATGCGCATGGCACTAGCACTCCAGCCAACGACTCGACCGAGACGGCAGCCATCAAGAAGGCATTAGGTGACCATGCCTATACCGTTGCCATTAGCTCAACGAAGTCGATGACGGGTCATCTACTGGGTGGTTCTGGGGGAATTGAGGCGGTGGCTACTGCCATGGCAGTAGAAGGCGATCGCGTCCCTCCTACCATTAACTTGGAGCATCCTGACGAGGCTTGCGACCTAGACTACATTGCCAACTACAGCCGAGTGCAACCCGTCGAGGTAGCCCTATCTAATTCCTTTGGGTTTGGTGGGCACAATGTCACGCTGGCCTTTAGAAAGTATAGATAGAAATCAGGAGATAGAAATCAGGGAGTTTTAAGTTCCTAGTTTTGGGTTTTGAATTAGGCGGTCAACTCAAAACTTATTCAATTTTAATTCTTAGCCATTTTGCTTAATTAACATGCTTAAAAGGGCGATTAGAGAAAAGTATCCAAGTTAACAGATATCTTCTCGTTCACCCTTGGCAGTTTTTTATATTCGGGATAAGCTAGGCAGTAAGTATAAATGCTTAGCGGCTAACGTTTTAGTTAAGTTAGGTCTGGTTGGGTAAGCCTGAGCTGGTTATGGCTGATGCAGCCTGCTAGTTGATTAGTTAGCAGGCTACATGTTCGTTTTATCAATTGCTAGCCCGTTCTAAGGCATACTTCTTTGTTCCTGTGATCCCGCTGATGGGATGATAGACGTACTGTCTTTGGGCAGATTAGTCTTTAGGCAACCCAGAGTATTTCTTGTTTGGTTCGTTCTGCGTACCTGTCACACCGTCGTTGAGTAGAGAAGAAGCATGGCTGTTGCGACCCTATCCCTTGAACAACTTTGTATTAATTCGATCCGGTTTCTCGCCATTGATGCGGTAGAAAAGGCAAAATCTGGCCATCCCGGTTTGCCAATGGGGGCGGCTCCGATGGCGTTTGTTCTGTGGGATCAGTTTTTGAAGATTAACCCCAAAAACCCTCAGTGGTTTAACCGCGATCGCTTCGTGCTGTCGGCAGGACACGGCTGCATGTTGCAGTATGCCCTGATGCATTTGGCCGGGTACGATAGTGTCACCATTGACGATATTAAGCAGTTTCGGCAGTGGGGATCAAAAGCACCAGGGCATCCTGAGAACTTTGAAACCGAAGGCGTAGAAGTGACGACGGGACCGTTGGGTCAGGGGATTGCGAATGCGGTTGGGTTGGCGATCGCCGAAGCGCACCTGGCTGCTAAGTTCAATAAACCTGATCTGACTCTGGTGGATCACTACACCTATGCTATTTTGGGCGATGGTTGCAACATGGAAGGGGTCTCCAGCGAAGCCTGTTCTTTGGCAGGGCACCTGGGTCTGGGCAAGCTGATTGCCCTCTACGACGATAACCACATTTCAATTGACGGTTCGACCGATATTGCCTTCACCGAAGACGTGTCGAAACGGTTTGAAGCCTACGGTTGGCACGTTTTGCATGTCGAAGATGGGAACGGTGATTTAGACGCGATCGCCAAAGCCATTGCTGCGGCCAAAGCCGTGAGCGATCGCCCCTCCATGATCAAAGTTACGACCACCATTGGCTACGGGTCTCCCAACAAGGCAGGCACTGCCGACGCTCACGGTTCCGTCTTAGGTGCAGCCGAAATTAAGCTCACCCGCGACAACCTGGGCTGGACCTACGACCCGTTTGTGGTCCCCGAAGACGCCCTAGCTCACATGCGCAAGGCGATCGAACGCGGCGCTAGCCTGGAAGCAGAATGGGAAGAGACATGGGCGCAGTACAAAACCAAATACGCCGCAGAATCTGCCGAATTTGGTCGCCTGCTCAGCGGCAAACTGCCCGAGGGGTGGGACAAGGTTTTGCCAACTTACAAGCCCGAAGACAAAACCCTGGCCACCCGCAAACATTCCGAGAACTGCCTCAACGCCCTGGCACCCGTGCTGCCCGAATTACTCGGTGGTTCTGCTGACCTGACCCACTCCAACCTCACCGAGCTGAAAGGCATCGGCAACTTCCAAAAAGGCCAATACGAAAATCGCAACCTCCACTTTGGTGTGCGCGAACACGGCATGGGCGCGATTTGCAACGGCATCGCCCTGCACAACTCTGGCCTCATTCCCTACGGTGCCACCTTCTTGGTGTTCACCGACTACATGCGGGGTGCAATTCGGCTTTCGGCGCTGGCTCAAGTAGGCGTGCTGTGGGTGATGACCCATGACTCGATCGCCCTAGGTGAAGATGGTCCCACTCACCAACCTGTGGAAACCATTGCCTCCCTGCGCGCCATTCCCAACCTGACGGTGCTGCGTCCAGCAGACGGTACAGAAACCTCCGGCGCGTATAAAGTGGCGATCGAAAACGCTAGCCAAAACCGCGCCACACTGATGGCATTCTCCCGTCAAGCGGTGCCTAACTTGGCAGGCTCCTCGATCGAAGGTGTCGCCAAGGGTGCCTATGCCGTGATTGAGTGCGAAGGCACACCTGATCTGATCCTCATCGGTACAGGTTCCGAGGTTGGTCTATGCGTCCAAGCGGCTGAGCAGCTGACCAGCGACGGGACAAAAGTGCGAGTGGTTTCCATGCCCTCTTGGGAGCTATTTGAAGCGCAAGATGCCGCTTACAAAGAGTCGGTGCTGCCCAAAGCCATGACCAAGCGGCTAGTCGTCGAAGCCGGTATCAGCATGGGTTGGCATAAGTACATCGGGTTTGAAGGCGACATGATTGCCGTAGATAGCTTCGGGGCATCGGCTCCCGGCGGCGTGTGCATGGAGAAATTTGGCTATACGCTCGACAACGTTGTGGCTCGCGCCAAGGCGCTGTTGGGTTAACTATCCCAAGAAATCTGCTGTGAGAGGCAGACACCGTTGGCGTCACCTCTCACAGCAGACTAGGGCGATCGCCCATCAGCTGTAGCTGTTTCGCTATATCTAAAGTTTGATCTTGTTCTAGCTCCTCGTTGAGGGGCTTTTCTTTTAGGAGCTAGCCAGGATAGGATGCGCTTAGCTTATTAGCCCTAATCCATATCCATTATTAACCTGGCAACTTTTGACATTGCTATTGCGAACCACCCTCATCCTTCAGCTCCTTCTCCCATGAAAGGAGAAGGGGAGCCGGATCGAAGTCCCTCTC
>JAYUYI010000660.1:0-2924 GCA_043752545.1 Thermoleptolyngbya sp. | reverse complement strand
GAGAAACCAAACTTTTTAACTCAGATCTCCAACCAGACTAGCCAGCTAGATTAGCCAACCAGCCCAACCTGCGGGACGTTCGTGGCGACTCAAGTTTGGCTAAATCAGCAGCCCTTTAGAGCCTTCCTCAACGTTGTGGTCAGTCTGTCTGCAATCTCCCTGGCTGGGAGTTTGAGCTGGTTGTGACCAACGCCCGCAAGACAAATAGTTCTATGACATCTTAGGCCGTTGTGTACTTGGCGATCGCGGCCAGAACCTTCTATCCTCAAGAGTGGATGTGTTTTGGCGAAAATCAATGACTGCACCGCATATTGCGCCCTACGGCTCCTGGAAATCGCCGATTACGTCTGATCTAATTGTGGCAGGCAGCATTCGGCTGGGAGCTGTGCGGCTAGATGGGAATGACCTGTACTGGAGCGAGGGACGCCCGACTGAAGGGGGGCGGAGTGTGATCGTGCGCTCTGCGGCAGATGGAACGGTAACAGATGTGACCCCGGCTCCGTTCAACGTGCGGACACGGGTGCATGAGTATGGCGGTGGCGCGTTCATTGTGATGAATGGCGTCGTCTATTTCTCAAATTTTGCCGATCAGCGGCTATATCAGCAACAGCCGGGTGATGCGCCACACGCATTAACACCAGCAGAAGCATTTCGCTATGCCGATGCGGTGATGGATCAGCAACGGCATCGCCTGATCTGCGTCCGGGAAGACCATACAGGCGGTAGGCCAGAGCCGACGAATGAAATTGTGGCAGTAGACTTGCCCACTGCTGCTGGTTCAGTGGAGCAAGATGGCGGACAAGTTTTGGTTTCGGGCAGTGACTTCTATGCCTGCCCTCGACTTAGCCCCGATGGGTCGCAGCTCTGCTGGCTGAGCTGGAACCACCCCAACATGCCGTGGGATGGCACGGAGCTGTGGCTAGCAGACGTCAACCCCGATGGGTCGCTAGCAGAACCGCAGCTAATTGCAGGGGGGCTAACCGAGTCAATTTTTCAGCCGGAATGGTCGCCGGATGGGATGCTTTATTTTGTGGGCGATCGCAATCACTGGTGGAATCTTTACCGCTACCGCCCTGCGACCGCACCCCCTGCTCCCGGCAGCATCGAACCCCTCTGCCCCAAATCTGCCGAATTTGGCCTGCCGCTGTGGGTATTTGGCATGACCACCTATGGGTTTGAGTCTGCCCAGAGCCTGATTTGTACCTATGTAGAAGACGGCGTGCAGCATCTGGCGCGGCTGCACACTGCCACGCTAGAACTGACAGACATTGAAACGCCCTACGCTAGCATTGACGGCCTGCAAATTGCCGGCAGCGTGGCCGTGTTTGGAGCTGGGTCGCCCACGCAACCAAGCGCGATCGCCCGCCTCGATCTGCAAACCGGAACGGTGAGCGAACTACGCCGTTCTAGCAACCTGACGGTGGACTCAGGCTACCTTTCTCTGCCCCAGGTAATCGAGTTTCCCACCGAACATGGCCTCACCGCCTACGGCTTCTTTTACCCACCCCAAAACCAGGATTATGCGGCACCCACAGGCGATCGCCCGCCCCTACTGGTCAAAAGTCACGGTGGACCCACTGCCGCCACTGCCGCCACCTTTAGCCCCAGCATTCAGTACTGGACAAGTCGCGGCATAGCAGTGCTGGATGTGAACTACGGCGGCAGCACGGGCTATGGCCGCGATTACCGCGAGCGGCTGAAGGGCAACTGGGGGATTGTGGACGTGGATGACTGTGTGAATGGGGCGCAGTATCTGGTCAAAAAAGGCTGGGTGGATGGCGATCGCCTCTGCATTGATGGCGGCAGCGCGGGCGGCTATACGACGCTGGCGGCGCTGGCCTTTCGTGATGTGTTCAAGGCGGGTGCCAGCCTCTACGGGGTCAGCGACCTGGAAGCCCTAGCGCGTGATACCCACAAGTTTGAGTCGCGCTACCTAGACGGGCTGATTGGGCCGTACCCCGAACGCAAAGATCTGTACAAAGCGCGATCGCCGATCAATGCGATTGAGCAACTGTCCTGTCCGCTGATCTTTTTCCAGGGCGATGAAGACAAAATTGTGCCGCCTAACCAGGCCGAAATGATGGTAGACGCGCTCAAAGCCAAAGGATTGCCGGTTGCCTATGTCCTATTTGCAGGCGAACAGCACGGCTTCCGCAAAGCCGAAAATATCAAGCGAGCATTGGACGGCGAACTGTACTTTTATTCCAGGGTGTTTGGGTTCGAGCTAGGAGAAGCCATAGAACCTGTGGCGATCGCAAATTTGTAATCCCAATTTGTAATCCAAATTTAAACATTGCTCAGGGCAACCGCAGCCACCTGTAGGGAGCGGGCTTAGCTAGGACGTCACTCATGTTGTGATGAGCTGGTAAACAAAACCCGCCCTCTGCCGCATCTGCCGCGATCTCTGCCGCATCTGCCGACCTCGCAGTCTAATGGGGTATGAATCTAAAGCCGATACCCCCTTGCCCCATTTCTAGCTCACTTCGGGCTGCCGATAGCCAAAAAAGTCGATTGAATAGCTGGTAATTCTGACGCCCGTCTGATCTTCAATTTGTTGAATTAGCTCAGCCGGAAGCTCAACATGCACATCCAAAATTTGCTTGGTATCGATGCAGTTAACGTGGCTATGGGGGTCGCTGATATTGCCATACAGCCGTCCATCGGAGCGCTCAACGCATTCAATAATACCTTCATCGGAAAGCGCTTCTAGATTCTGGTAAACCGACGTGTGCCCGATGTCCTTGCCCATCTGGTTGAGCCGATTATAAATTTCGCGGGCAGAGAGGTGCTCTTGCTGCTGCCAGAGTAGCTCCAAAATAAAGCGACGTTGCTTACTCAGGCGCATTCCAAGTGCCTGACACCGATCTAGTGCTTCGTCAAGCGATCGAATAGGTTTTCTGTCAGTCGCTTCGTTGTTCATATCT
>JAYUYI010000659.1:0-2924 GCA_043752545.1 Thermoleptolyngbya sp. | reverse complement strand
AGCCAGACAACGCCACCCTGATGATTACCCATTACCAGCGGCTGCTGAATTACGTTGTGCCCGATTATGTCCATGTCATGGCTAACGGGCGGATTATTCGTTCTGGAACCAAAGGGCTGGCGCTAGAATTAGAAGAGCGCGGCTATGACTGGGTGCTAGATGAAGCAGCGGCGGGGGTGGCGTAAATGAGCATTCAGGTGTCTCCGACGCTGCCAGATTTAGGGGCAGATGTAGAATCAGAAACAGGATCAGAACTTCGGCCAGAGCTAGGATTGAGCGGGTCGGCGCAGAAACGGCAGGCGTGTTTGTCTCGTTTGGTGGATCTGGCGATCGCCACTCCCTCCCCCGCTCCCTGGCTCCAGGATTTGCGCGATCGCGCTACCGCTCAGGTGCAGTCCCAATCCCTCCCCAGCAGCCGCGATGAAGACTGGCGGTTCACAGACTTATCGGATCTGCTAGGGATTGAATTTGCCGCTGCTGCCCATTCCAGCGTTCAGCTCGCCGACCTAGCCGCCTTCGTTTTACCCGAAGCCGAACATAGCCGATTGGTGTTTGTTGATGGGGTGTACGCGCCGCATCTATCGGCTCTATCCAACCTGCCCGCCACCGTTGAGGTTGGCAATCTGGCAGCATTGGCTGAACCGCACAATCTATTACCTTACCTCGCCCAACAATCGGGAGCAGATGAACTGTTTACCGCTCTGAACACGGCAGGATTATCCGATGCGGCGGTCATCGTGCTACCAAACCAGCTCGTGGTAGACCCGCCAATTCATCTGCTGTTTGTGGCGACAGGTGGCGATACGCGCTCCGCGCAGGCAAACCAACGCCCCAGCTTTAATCAGCCGCGCTGTTTGGTTGTAGCTGGCGTCAACAGTGCCCTCACCCTCGTAGAAGACTACGTAACGCTGGGAGCAGGCGTCTGTTTGACCAATGCGGTCACCGAAGTTTGGCTCGCCGAGAATGCTGAGGTTAACCACACTCGCGTTCAGCGCGACAACGTAGTGGCGTTCCACATTGGCAAAACGGCGGTCTCCCAAGCCCGCAGCTCTCGCTATACGGGCAACGCCCTCAGCCTCGGTGCTGCCCTATCGCGCCATCATCTGGAGATTTACCAAACCGGAGAACAAACCGAAACCACGCTGAATGGACTCACCATGATTGCTGGGATGCAGGTGGGAGACATGCACAGTGCGATCGCCCTGAGCCAGCCCTACGGCACCACGCGGCAGCTGCAAAAGTGTATTGTGGGCGATCGCGCTCACGCCATCTTCAACGGCAAAGTGTTTGTGCCCCGAGCTGCTCAGCTCACCGATGCCGGACAGCTCAACCGCACCCTGCTGCTATCGCCCAAAGCCCGCGTCGATACCAAACCCCAGCTCGAAATTGTCGCCGACAACGTTAAATGCACTCACGGGGCTACGGTCGGGCAACTCGAAGCCGACGAAGTATTTTACCTGCAAAGCCGAGGCATCGACGCCGCCAGCGCCCGCCGCCTCCTGGTCTACGCCTTCGCCTACGAAATCATCGACCAAATCGCGATCGCATCCCTTAAACAAACCCTCTCCCAATTCATCACCAGCCACACCGACTAGCATAGGGGCATGGCACTGCCAAGCCCCTACCCCCCACCTCCGTTTCCCATTCATCCTTCATCCTTCATCCCTCCTTCCTATGCCCTTCACCCAGGAACGAACCCTCGCCACTGCCGTCCGTGCCGATTTCCCGATCTTGCATCAAGAGATCCACGGGAAGCCGCTGATTTACTTTGACAATGCCGCCACGTCCCAGAAGCCGACAGCCGTACTCGATGCTCTGCAAAACTATTACCAGGGATACAATGCCAACGTGCATCGGGGCGTGCATACGCTGAGTGGGCTGGCAACCGATGCCTACGAAGGGACGCGTGATAAGGTGGCCGCATTTGTGCATGCCGCCACACGGGATGAGATTGTTTATACCCGCAACGCCTCGGAAGCCATTAATTTGGTGGCCTACAGTTGGGGGATGACAACGCTCCAGCCGGGGGATGAAATCATCCTGTCGGTGATGGAGCACCACAGCAACCTGGTGCCCTGGCAGTTTGTGGCGCAGAAAACTGGAGCGGTGCTGAAGTTTGTGGAACTGACGCCGACGCAGGAGTTTGACCTAGATCACTTCCAGTCGCTGCTGTCGGAGCGGACAAAGCTGGTGGCGATCGCCCATGTCTCCAACACCTTGGGCTGCCTCAACCCGGTGCGCGAGGTGATTGACCTAGCGCACCAGGTCGGCGCAAAAGTATTGCTAGATGCCTGCCAGAGTGTGCCCAATTGCCCGATTGACGTGCAGGCACTCGACTGCGACTGGCTGGTAGCGTCAGGACATAAAATGTGTGCGCCCACTGGCATTGGCTTCCTCTACGGCAAGCAAGAGCTGTTGCGAGCGATGCCGCCGTTTTTGGGTGGCGGTGAAATGATTGCCGATGTGTTTCTCGATCACTCCACCTACGCCGATTTGCCGCACAAATTTGAGGCGGGTACCCCTGCCATTGCGGAGGCGATCGCCCTGGGTGCAGCAGTCGATTATTTGACTGCCATTGGCATGGACACGATCCACGCCTACGAGCAAGACCTCACCCTCTACCTCTATCAACGGCTGGCAGAACTGCCCGAGGTGCAAACCTATGGACCCAAGCCCAATGCCGATGCCAGCAACCGGGCGTCCCTGGCAGCCTTCACCACGGGCAGCATTCATCCGCACGATTTATCTGCGTTGTTAGACCAGTCGGGGATCGCCATCCGCTCTGGCCATCACTGCACGCAGCCGCTGCATCGCTACTTGAATATTTCTTCCACAGCGCGCGCCAGCCTCTATTTTTACAATACCCGCGAAGAAATCGACGCCTTTATTGTGGGGCTGAAGGACGCGATCGCATTTTTCAGCAG
>JAYUYI010000658.1:0-2925 GCA_043752545.1 Thermoleptolyngbya sp. | reverse complement strand
CTCTGGAGGCGATCGCTACCTTAAAGCAAAAAGGTCATCCCGTGGCCTATGTGGGTGATGTGGTCGGCACCGGGTCGTCGCGCAAGTCGGCGATTAACTCCGTGCTGTGGCACATTGGCAACGATATTCCCTGCGTGCCTAACAAGCGCACGGGCGGCTACATTTTGGGCGGGAAAATTGCCCCCATTTTCTTCAACACTGCCGAAGACTCTGGCTCGCTGCCGATTGAATGCGATGTGACAAAGCTAGAAACGGGCGATGTGATTACAATCTACCCCGACAAAGGCGAAATTGTAAACGCAGCGGGGGAGGTGATTTCTACGTTTAGCCTCAAGCCCGACACCATTGTGGATGAAGTCCGAGCGGGCGGGCGAATTCCGCTGTTGATTGGCCGCACCCTCACCGACAAAACCCGCGTGGCATTGGGCTTGCCGCCCAGTGACCTGTTTGTCCGTCCTGCCCTGCCTGCCGATACCGGAAAAGGCTTCACGCTGGCGCAAAAAATGGTGGGCAAAGCCTGCGGTGTAGTCGGTGTGCGTCCGGGGACCTCCTGTGAACCCCACATGACCACCGTCGGCTCCCAAGATACCACCGGGCCAATGACCCGCGACGAACTCAAAGAGCTGGCCTGTCTGGGTTTCAGCGCCGACCTGGTAATGCAGAGCTTCTGCCACACAGCGGCCTATCCCAAACCCGTAGACATCAAAACCCAGCACGAGCTGCCCGATTTTATCAACCAGCGCGGTGGCGTTTCATTGCGCCCTGGCGATGGCATTATTCACTCGTGGCTGAACCGGATGCTGCTGCCCGATACGGTCGGGACTGGCGGCGATTCCCATACCCGGTTTCCGCTGGGGATTTCGTTTCCGGCTGGGTCTGGTCTGGTGGCGTTTGCGGCAGCGCTGGGTGCCATGCCGTTAGACATGCCCGAATCGGTGCTGGTGCGCTTTAGCGGCACACTGCAACCGGGCGTGACGCTGCGAGATGTGGTCAACGCCATTCCCTACGTTGCCATCCAGCAGGGCAAACTGACCGTGGCCAAAGAGAACAAAATCAATATTTACTCGGGCAAAATCATCGAAATGCAAGGCTTGCCCGACTTGCAGCTAGAGCAAGCGTTTGAGCTAACCGATGCCACCGCAGAGCGATCGGCGGCGGGCTGCACCATTCAGCTGAGCGAGGCCACCGTGGCGGAATATCTGCGCTCTAACGTGGCTCTGCTAAAAAATATGGTAGCTCGGGGCTATGGCGATGCCCGCACTATTTTGCGCCGCGTGGCCAAAATGGAGCAGTGGTTGGCCAACCCAGTGCTGCTATCGGCTGACCCCGATGCTGACTATGCCGACATCATTGAGGTCGATTTGAATCAAATCAAGCAGCCAATTGTGGCCGCGCCCAACGACCCGGACAACATCAAGCTGATGTCGGACTGTGCCGGAGACCCTGTCCACGAAGTCTTCATTGGCTCCTGCATGACCAACATTGGCCACTACCGCGCTGCCGCCAAGGTGCTAGAGGGGGCAGGCCCTGTCAAAGTGCGGTTGTGGATTGCCCCCCCCACGCGGATGGACGAAAAGCAGCTGCGCGAAGAAGGCTACTATGGCATCTTTGCAGCAGCAGGTGCCCGAACAGAAATGCCGGGTTGCTCGCTGTGCATGGGCAACCAGGCGCGGGTCGAAGATGGCGTCACGGTATTTTCTACTTCCACGCGCAACTTCAACAATCGCATGGGTAAAGGGGCACAGGTCTACCTCGGGTCGGCAGAACTGGCGGCAGTTTGCGCCTTACTCGGCCATATTCCAACGGTAGAAGAATACCTGGAAATTGTGACTCAGAAAATCGACCCGTTTGCCAGCGAACTCTATCGCTACCTCAACTTTGACCAGGTGGTTGGGTTTGAGGATGAGGGTCGGGTGATTGCTCTAGAGGATATGCCCAGGATTGAAGACATTTTGGGCATGCCTGTGGCTCCTTAGACGAGAGCTTGGATCGCATAATTTTCGGGCTATTTGGCTCGCTGAATGATGCCAAATAGCACCTGGTAATGCACCGTTACACCCCCTGGGCTTTGAGCATCCCAATAGCGAATTAACTGCTTCATTTGTGGCACCGACAATCGCGTTTGGGTTTGACTATGGGATGCCCCGATCGCCTTTAGCGCCTTAAAGAAATCCGCAGCGCTGTCAAATGTTGTTGGCAGCATTTCACTCTGCCACAGGGCACTAAATTGCTCAGCTAGAAATGGTTGCATGAGGTGCTGCGCTTGGGGTAGCGGCTGGGCGGTGTGTGGCAGGTTGAGGGCGTGACAGGCTCGTCTCCATTCTGGAAAACTATCGGCAGTGGGGACGGAAATCAGCAGGACACCGCCAGGTTGCAGCAGGTTTAGCCAGCGGTGCAGAGTCTCGAGCGGTTGCTTAAACCACTGCATGGCAAACCCACTCACAATCATGGCGTATCGAGGTGACGTGGCGGTCAGCAATTCTCCGTCTAATTGCTGAAACGACAGTAGCGATCGCTGCGACGGTGAAATCTGGAGATGGGCTTGGCAAAACTCTAGCATCGCGGTTGAAATGTCGGTAATTTCTAGCGATCGCCCCTCCAACTGCTGAACCAAGTGCTGCGTAATAAATCCAGTACCGCAGCCAATTTCTAAAATTGGGCCAGGTGGCAGCTGGGTTAACCAGGGTGCGGCTAGGCTTAAAAGCTGGGCAGCACCCTGTCGCTGTAGCGTTGCCTGGGCATGATAGGCAGCGGCAGCCTGACCAAAGGCGTCGGCAATTTTTTGTTTGTTGGGATCGCTCCCACAATCGGTCACAGCGATAGTCATACAGTCGGCAGATCCTGAAGCAGCGGCACCAGCGATCGCCAGCCGTCTGCCCAATGGGTCAGGGGCAGCGCATGTCCTGCCGATGGTACTTCTATATA
>JAYUYI010000657.1:0-7309 GCA_043752545.1 Thermoleptolyngbya sp. | reverse complement strand
ATGGCGGCAGCGACTTTAACGATGCCTTTAGCCTGAAGCTAAACGGGTTCAACATGGCGCAACTGAGCGATCGCGCCTCCGTCACCATCAACAACTTGGCTCCTAGACCCTTTGCCCCCTATCACCCCGATCTCGTCTACAACCCAGTCGAGACAGGCCCCGCCAGCAGCCAGACCAAACTGGATGGTTACACCACGATCCTCACCTTTGCCGCACCCCTCGATCCCAACACCCAAAACACCCTGGAGATCAAAATCAAAGATGGGCGCGATGGCTTGCTCGATTCTGCCGTCTTCATCAAAGCAGGCACCTTTGGCACTACGCCACCCATCCTTGGTACCTCGATTCAGGTCAAGAACGACAGCATCAGCACCGATGAAGATACCCTCATTACCGTTGATCCGGCTACACTGCTGCTGAATGACATTGCTGCCAATAGCGGCGATATCCTCAGCGTCACCAGCGCGGATGGCACAGGCACTGCGGGCACCGTCAACTTTGACGGCAGCCTTATCACCTACGATCCGGCTCAGAAGTTTGAGTCTCTGGCAACGGGCGAGACCGCGACAGATCAGTTTGGCTACTCCGTCAGCGATGGCAAGGGTGGCACCAGTTCGGGTAGTGTGGTGGTGGCGATCGCCGGAGTCAACGACATTCCCATTGCCGCCGATGATACAGTCACAACCACGGGCAATTCACCAATTACAATCACGGCTGCTACCCTACTCAGCAACGATAGCGATGTTGATGCCAGTGACACTCTCAGCATCACCAGCGTTGATACTGCTGTTAACGGCACTGTGAACGTTGATTCTAAGGGTGATATTCTCTTCACCCCAGATTCTATCTTTAGTGGTCAAGGCAGCTTTAAGTACACCATCAGCGATGGCAACGGTGGCACCGCAACCGCATTAGTGAACATCACCTCCCCTTCAGATAGCAATTACAAAGACATCGACGGCACTCCCGGCGATGATAGCTTGGTTGGTGCAGCCGCCAATGACCGGATTACAGGCTTCCAGGGAGCAGACACGCTGACTGGCGGCGACGGTCAGAATCTATTTATCTACACCACCGTGTATGACGGTATAGATACGATCACTGACTTTAAGGTGGGTACAGACCAAATCGAACTAGTCAGTTTGCTGGCTAGCCGCCACTACCAGGGTACAGACCCGATCGCCGATGGGTTCATCCAGTTCCAATCGCAGGGAGCAGATACCGTGATTTTGATCGATCCAGATGGGACTGGTACGCTCAGACAACCCCGGCAACTGGCTCTGATTCAAAATGTTATGGTCTCTAGCTTGAATAACGCTTCTAACTTTGTGTTTTGATCTGAAGTAAACGAAAAATGTGGCATCATTAGCGTCCTCTAGGTGCCTTGTTATGGTGAAGCTGCCCTTAAAGCCATCCAGCATGAAGACTATGAGTTTGTTGTAGGGTGTATTGATGTCGTGCTACCGCCATCAGTTGCCCCTCAGGATTAGCCCCAACCGCTAGAGGGCGATCGCCCCCACTGGGTTCCACGTTGGCTGGAGGCTTGTGGCAGAGGCGATCGCTTTCTCTGTTGTGTTAGGGTCTACTGGTTGGCGGGTTCTACCAGCTGATCTAAGCCAGAAATGACCTGAGCAGAGGTAATTTTGTCACCTGCTTTTAGTTTTTCTAAGACTTCTTTGCCTTCGACGACATAGCCAAAAATAGAATAGCGACCGTCTAGCAGATTCAAACCAGCGGGAGTAAGTTCAGGCTCAAATAGGAAGAAAAAGAATTGAGATGAGCCACCGTTGGGGTCTTCGCCAGGGCGAGCCATGCCTAAGGCTCCAAAGGACGAAAACGGCAGCACGGGCTGATCCAGGTAGCGTCCGGCATCTTCCAGAGTGATCCCATAGGTGGGAGATTGGTCGCCTTTAACTAGCACTTCTAGGGGAATGGCTCGGTATGCCTTGGTTTTGGGATCAATGAACCCTTCCGCGTCACCGGGTGGGTCGCCAATTTGCAGCACATAGGAGTCTTCGGCGCGCGTAAACTGCAAGCCGTTGTAGAAGCCGCGATTGACTAAATCTACAAAGTTGCCAGCTGTAATGGGAGCACTATAGCCATCGACTACGAGGGTCATATTGCCCTGCTCAGTTTCCACGGCGATCGTAGCTCTTCCTTTGAGCTGAGGCAGATTGCTGTACTCTTGCGGCACTTCAAACGGAAATTTTTCTACCATCAGTTCTTCTAACTGACCAACCATATCCAGCAGTTCTGCCCGTTTCGGCCATAGAGCCGCGCGGTTTTGCTCTTCTACGTAGGTACGCATCTGGTTAATACCCATCTGCAATTGGGTAATAATCAGTCCGGCTTCTTCTTTGCGATCGCTGGTCACTGACGCCAACAGGTCTGCCTGCTTTGCGGTCAAAATCCGCTCAGCCTGGGTCAAATTGGGGTTGATCAAGGTCAGCCGATTGCGGCTTAGACGCAGCGGCGTAGAAATTTCTTCTAGGGTCGTTTGCAGTTTGCGGACAGCCGGGTTTTTGATGGGTAAGGCATAGCGCAGAATGGTTCGACCATCGGTAATGGCGTTTCCGGCAGGCAATGCCTGGGCAACGGGCAGCCAACCTGTCGAAGTGATCCCCAGCGTCAGAGTGGTCAGTAGCAGAGTTAAAACTCCGGCTCGAAACCAGTATTTAAAGTGCTTTTGAAGAGCATTAATCATAAGAAATTACCGAAGTCGGGATTGAAGATTGGCTGGCAGGTAGAAGGATGAGCTAGGGGGAACGAATTTCCCTGTCTAATATCTTGCCATCTAATCTTGCCATCTCATCTTCCCATGGCAGGGGGATGGGGTTAAGGCCACGCAGGTCACAGGGGTTTGCGACATTTCTAACGGGTAGAAATCCAAGCCAGACGTTTGGGCGTAGATCGATAAAATCCGTACCCGTGGCTCCCAGAACCGGTTTTTGCAGCGCTGGCAGGGGGTGGTCAAAACGGAAGCGATCGCTAGTCCGTTAGAGCACGCGTCGTTGCAGGAGCGATCGCAGCGGGTGAAAACGGCCTTAGCCCAACTGCCGGAGGTCGAACGGCAGATTTTAGAAATTGCCTATTTTGAAGGTCTGAGCCAGTCTGAAATTGCAAAACGGCTAGATATGCCCTTGGGCACCGTCAAAACCCGCTGTCGGCAAGGGCTATTGAAGCTGCGGCAAAGCCTGCAAGATTTGATTCCGTAGCAGCAAAAAGCGTAACAGTGAACCATACACTCCTTCACAGCCTGCACTGATCAATTTTTTAGGACTTTACAAATCCAATTCTTCACCAGCTACGTATTTCCTGTCAGAGCATAATCCTCCTCCCCCCTAGGGGGATATCCACCAAGCCAAGCTCTAGGCATTTGCAGGAGTTACCACGATGGACATTAAGCCAAAAACGAGTATTAGGCGCGCATTCCAACGGATGAGCCGCTTTCAGGCTCGCAAGGCGATCGGGATTGGCGCATTGGCTGGGCTGCTGGCACTGGCATCCTTGGGGCTAACGAGCACCCTCACGCCTCCCAAGCTTCAGGCATCTGACCATGACGACGGCGATATCGAGGTCAGAAGCCGTGCCCTGAGTTTGACGGATTTGTATGTATTTCGAGAAATCGATCAAAACCCTGGGGCTGGACAGGGCGATTTGATTTTGGTGATGAACACCAATCCGCGATCGGTGGCTCGTCAGCAATATTACTTCAGTAAAAATGCTCAGTACGACATCAATATTGGGCGAGTAGCCAATGTGGATCGGGCTGCCACTGGCACCCCCGACCTGACGCTGCGGTTTACGTTTAGTGAACCCAATGCTACCAATCGCCAACGCGTCACGCTCAAGGTGATCGATCGGAACGGTCGCACTGCTGCTATCAACCAAACCAGCAACGGTGGCCGCATCCTCACAACCCCACTGACCGCCACGACTCCTACCCTCAACCCGGTTACGGTGCGGGGCGCAAACCTAACGGTGTTTGCCGGATTGCGGGAAGACCCATTCTTCTTTGACGTGGAACAGTTCTTTCGGGTGCGCGCAGGTCTAGCGGGTCTTGGTCCTTCTGTTGGCTTTCGGCCTCCTGCTACCGCCCAAGACTTTGCCAAGGGCTACAACGCCAATTCGATTGTGGTGCGGGTACCTAAGCGGTTTTTGGCAGGTGGCAACGCCAATATCAACGTTTTCGATGCGTGGCTAGCGATCAACATTCCTGACCCCAGAACAGGTCGCTTTGTCCAGACCGAACACCTGGCTCGTCCGGCAGTCAACGAAGGTCTAATTCTCAACCAATCGACGCTGGCGGCCTACAACCGTTTGCAACCGAAAGGCGTGAACCAGGCCATTGTGAAGGAAGCTACAGCGGTGCTAGGAGCCATCGGCAACAGCCCACAGCGCACTGGTGCACTGCTGGGTGCGTTTCTGCCCGACGTGATGCGCATCGACACCACGGTAGACAGTGGCTATGCCAACAAGCTCAATGCGCTAGGTGCGCCTGCGGCGGGACGGATGTTCTTGGATGATGTGATTGACATCACGCTGAGTGTGTTGAGCAACGGAGCGGTGACCTCTGACAATGTTTCCTACACGGGCACACCGGGCAACCCCGGACAAGGCCACCAGCGGCTGGTTCGCGCGTTTCCATATTTAGCTCCCGCAAATTAGTGACGTTGGGGAAGCAGGGGGTTTAACCAGAATTTAAGCAATGAGTGAGTTTTGAGTTTTGAGTTGGTCGGTCAACTCAAAACTCATTTAATTGCCATTCCAACTCCCTGCTTCCCCGTTCTCTTCTGTAACAAAAACGATGAAACAACTTACAGCAAGCCCTGCCAAACGGGGAAAACGTGCGTGGATGGTGGCGTTGATGGGGGTGCCGCTGACCAGTGGGCTATTGTGGCTAACTCAGGCCGACTGGACGGCTCAACTAGAGGACTTAGGCAGTTTATTTGGGAGCCAGTTGGAGGCACCCTATCGCTATCCATATCCCGATTTGTTAACAGAGGGCACCTTGCCTACAGCCCGGATTGAACAGGAAATTGCCCATTACCAGCAGGTCGTCCGTCAACCTGCAAGCAGTGGATTGGATACTGGGGCGCTGGCGATCGCCTATCTGCAAATGGCGCGTGCTACAGGCCAAGGGCACTGGTATCTATTGGCCGACCAGACCGCTCAACAGTCGCTCAGCAAGCTACCCATCAACAATTCGACAGCGCTGTCGGTGCTGGCTCGGGTGGCAGAAGCGCAGCACGACTTTGCTACCACGCTCAAACTAGCGGGGCAAATTCCCGATCCCAAAGAGGCGATCGCCTTGCAAGTTACGACGAACTTGGCCTTGGGGAAACTGCCTGCGGCCAACCAAGCCGCCCAGCAGCTCGTAGACCTAACCCTTAGCCCCAGCGCCTTTACGCTTCAGGCGTTGGTTCAGGTGGCTCAAGGGCAAGATACTGCTGCGCTAAAAAACTTTGAGTATGCTCTGACGATAGAAGAGCCAGGAGAACTGAGCACCTCCGCTCGCACCCGTACCCTGCTGGGGCGGTTCTACTACGAACGGGGACAGTTGGATCTGGCCAACGACCTGTACCGTGAAGCCCTGCACATTTTGCCCAATTATCCTGCCGCCCAAATGAACCTAGCGCAGCTAGAAATTCGGCGTCAGCGTTATGATGCCGCCGATCGGCACTATGCCCAACTGAGTGCCGCCTCAGCCGGAGCCAGTACTGTGTACGACCCGCTGGTGCTGCGCGGCAGAGCTAAAGTGAAAGCCTTGCAAGGCGATCGCCCTGCTGCCGAAGCCCTCTGGACTGAAGCAGAAACCTTACTGCGTCAAAGCTTTGCGGGCACCAGTGGGTTTACCCTCGGACACCGCCGCGACCTAGCCAGACTGTTACTAGAACGCGGCAATCCGAGTGACACCGCCGAAGCTGTAACGCTAATGCAAACCGAAGTCACCCGCCGCCGCGATGCTGAAACGTTAGAGACCTACGCGTGGGCACTTGCCGCCCAAGGCCAATGGCAACAGGCTCAAACGGTCGTTAAAGAAGCGATCGCCCTTGGCACCCGTGATGCCACTCTCCTCCACCGCGCCGCCACCATCGAAACCGCCCTCGGCAACCCCACCCAAGCCGCCACTTACCGCCAGCAAGCCCAAGCCATAGACCCCAGTTTTGACGAGCAGGCTCAGCAGGCCGCAGGGTTAGGGGCAGGCTTGGGCAGCTAAAGAAGAAGGAGGAGGGATGAGGGATGAATGGATATTCTTGTCGCTCCCTGCTTCCACTTTCAGATCTTTATCTCTCGCCTCCCGTTTCATCCAACCGTTGCGCAAAAGCAAGCCATATCCTTCCTCCCTCATCCTTCCTCCCTCATCCTTCCTCCTTCCTCCTTCCTCCTTTCCCTCATGCGTTACCCCCTTCTCAGTATTATTTCTTGCCTAGGAGCAATTCTGCTCTGGCTTGGCTTGGCGGCTCCCAGTCAGGCACATTGGGCTGACCTAGCCGTTGTCGAAATTCAGGTAGAGGCAAAATCAGCCCAAATGACTCTGACTTTCCCTACAGGCTTGGTTGCGTTTGCCGACGATGATCAAAGTGGTCAGCTTTCTGCCGCCGAAGTTCGAACCCATACAGCCGCTCTCCAACCCTTTCTCAATGAGCAAATTCAGCTGACCGATAGCGCCAATCATCTCGGTGTGCTGACGGTTCAACCCGTAGACGGCGTTGTGCTGCCTGCCAGCATTCAGGCCGCGCCCAATAGCCACAGCACCTTGCAGCTAGACTACGCCTGGGAAAACCCGGTGCGGGGGCTGAAGATTCACTACGGGCTATTTCTGCCAGGTGTTTCCACGGCTAGCTGCTTAGCAACTATTTTGCAAGATGGGCAGCTTAAAACATTTTTGTTTACACCAAAACAGCGGACTTTTGCGCTAACTCCCGGCCTGCCAGGATTTGCGGGAGCGGAAGCACTATTGGCGATCGCCGCTGCTGTGCTCTGGGGAGCAATTCACTCGATGTCGCCCGGTCACGGCAAGACGATTGTGGGTGCGTATTTGGTGGGTGAACGAGCAACACCAAAACACGCCATGTTTCTGGCATTGGTCACAACCATTACCCACACCATCGGCGTGTTTGCTCTGGGACTGGTGACGTTGTTTGCCGCGCAGTACGTTGTGCCCGAGCAGCTATATCCCTGGCTCAGTTTGGCCTCGGGTGCCTTAGTGATGAGTATTGGGGTAAATTTGTTCCGCAGCCGCCGGCGATCGCATTCTCACTCACCAGCACCCAGCCCGCACCGCCACAGCCCGCACAGCCCGCAC
>JAYUYI010000656.1:0-2935 GCA_043752545.1 Thermoleptolyngbya sp. | reverse complement strand
TTCAACCCCGGCGCTTAGAAATGGTCGGCTTTAGCCGCGAAACCTGGTCTGATAGCTGTTTAGGATTAGCAGCTTACAATGAGCGTTGCGCCATGGCAACGGTAGAAGGGTGGCGGCTTGAGTTGAGCAACGGTCAGCGCAGCTGGTTTTACCACACCGATATGACCGCTCAGGTAATTAAGCTGGAATCGATGGATGATACCACTCTGCCGCCGCAGGTCAGAGACCGGCTTATCCAAACCATTGTGCAACAGGAAAAGGTGCCTGCCGCTAGCTTAATCATCACTGAATCTCAACCGAGAACCTGGGACGGCTGCATGGGAATTTTTGAACCAGAGCAGATGTGTACCATGATTGCAATTCCAGGCTATCGTGCGATTGTGGCGGGAGCAGAGCAAAGCTGGGTCTATCACGTCAGCGAAGATGGCTCCCAGATTGTGCAAAACACGACTGCCAGCGGCAGCCGCAATGGATTAGTCCCAACCTTTATGCTTACAGACTCATCGCCTCCTGAACAACCGATTGCCGATATAGTATTTCGGACGATTGAATCTGGTAGCTTGGCAGGAGTAGTCTCAGAGCGGTTTTTGACCTCAGATGGCGTTATTTATCAACGCATTGGACGACCCGGTTCTGTTGGAGCTGCTGATGCAGTGGTTGAAAAACGGCTGTCTCCACAGCAAGTCCAGCAATTTCAGCAGCTAGTGATCAATCAGAAATTTCGTAATCTAGATGGGCTGCGGTATATCACATCTGCTGCGTTTGCTGATTATCCAACCATTACCATTCAAGCTATGGAGAGTAACGTCGAATATATTGATTTGGAAGTGGACAATATGCCTCAATCGCTACAGACTGTGATCGAGGCTTGGCAACAGCTATAACAACTCTAAAACTATCCTCAATCAGAGCAGAAGAGGTAGGGTATTTAAATTCAATCTTATCTCTCTAACTCGCACCGATGTAACGACCCCTACATACTGTCAGACGGCCACTAACGGGGGCTGTCTATACTGGAAGAACGTTGAGACTCAATGCTACAGATATCAGCGTGTCAGCGGGGGATAAATGACGCTCCTCTGGTGCAAACTGGTCTGCTGGAATGAGAGCAACGTCTACTGGAGCACTCGGCTGGGGAAAACGGAACATGGATGACTTTTTTAGAGAGATGGAAGAATTATTGGATCAGGGCTTTGAAGAAATTCTCAGCTTTGTTCGACAGGTAGAAGGGCGATCGGAACAATCGGACTTTAGACCAGATGTTCGCTCTGCGGCTCAAAATCATTCCAGCCCCAGCACTGAGAACCGCCAAAATCCAGCTAGCGCTGGCACCCGTGCTCGCCACCCAGCCGACTCATCGGCCTCAACTGCAACAGAAACCGAGGCTGTTAGCTCGCCTGTTGCAGATTATTCTGTACCAATTTCGTTAGCCGGAATTGGGGGATTGTCTGATGTGGTCAGAGAGCTGCGAGAGTTGGTGGAGCTACCGCTGAAGCGACCGGATCTACTAACGCTATTGGGATTAGAACCAACCTCGGGCGTGTTATTAGTGGGGCCACCGGGGACAGGTAAAACGCTGACAGCACGGGCGATCGCCCAAGAGCTAGGGGTCAACTATATTGCCATTGTCGGCCCTGAAATCATGGGTAAGTTCTATGGCGAAGCCGAAGCCCGGTTACGCAGCCTGTTTCAAAAAGCGGCTCGTTCTGCCCCCTGCATTGTTTTTATTGACGAAATTGACAGCCTTGCCCCCGATCGCGCCAAGGTAGAGGGGGAAGTTGAAAAGCGGGTGGTAGCTCAACTGTTGAGCCTAATGGACGGGTTTGCGAGAACCAAAGGCGTGATTGTGTTGGCCGCCACTAATCGACCTGAACATCTTGATTCAGCCCTGCGGCGTCCGGGACGGTTCGACCGAGAAGTCCAGTTTCGGGTGCCCGATCGCACGGGTCGCTGGGAGATTCTCAAGATTTTGACGCAGCCGATGCCGTTAGATCAGTCGGTAGCGTTAGAGGCGATCGCCGATCTATCGGTGGGGATGGTGGGAGCCGATCTGAAAGCCCTGTGCCAGACAGCGGCCTATACAGCGCTACGCCGCTTATTGCCATCTTTAGCGGCACCCATCCCCCCCACCTTGACCGTGATGCAGGCCGATTTTCTGCACGCTCTGAAACAAATTAAACCAGCGGTGCTGCGGTCGGTAGAAGTAGAGTCGCCTCAGGTTGCGTGGGATGAAATTGGCGGATTAGAATCCGTTAAACAAACCTTGCAAGAGTCGGTAGAAGGGGCGTTGCTGTACCCCGAACTGTACCATCACACCAAGGCCAAAGCGCCACGGGGCATTCTGCTGTGGGGACCGCCGGGGACGGGCAAGACCCTGCTGGCCAAAGCGGTTGCATCCCAGGCGCGCGCCAATTTTATTGCCGTGAATGGGCCTGAACTGCTGAGTAAATGGGTCGGAGCCTCTGAACAGGCGGTGCGAGAGCTGTTTGCCAAGGCGCGGCAGGCGTCTCCCTGTGTGGTGTTTGTAGATGAGATTGATTCGTTAGCGCCCGCTCGTGGGAGCTTTCAATCCGATTCGGGAGTCAGCGATCGCGTGGTGGGTCAACTGTTGACCGAATTAGACGGATTGCAAGAGTGCCCTAATGTATTGCTGATTGGTGCCACCAATCGCCCCGAAGCCCTTGACCCGGCACTATTGCGGGCAGGACGGCTGGATCTACAAATTAAAGTCGATTTGCCCGATTCAGCCAGTCGTCTGGCAATTTTGCACGTACACAACCAGGATCGACCGTTAGCCCATGTTGATTTGGCTCACTGGGCGGAGCAAACCGATGGATGGAATGGCGCTGATTTAGCATTATTGAGTAACCAGGCCGCCTTAGAGGCCATTCGACGATTTAAGCGTGAGGGTTTGAGTAATCCCAGTGCAATTCAA
>JAYUYI010000655.1:0-2944 GCA_043752545.1 Thermoleptolyngbya sp. | reverse complement strand
TATTGCGCACATCCACATAGCGGGTATCGGTCAAACTGATACTGGGCATGATGCCAACGCTGTATTGCTCCACCAGGAACTGTTGACCGTCGTGAAGTGCCGCAAAGGGCAGCGATCGCAATCCTGCTTCGGGTAAAAATACTAGGTTACCGATGCCGAGGGCTTGCAAATCGGCCTGAATCGGAGCCACAAACCAGGCATAAAGCTGCTGCGCCGAAGCCAAATAGTTGGTATTACGAACGTTGGCCGGGTTAGTCACCTGATTGCGAAACTCACGGGCAGCGGCAAACACCTGGGCGCGAGTTGCCTCTGGAATCCGTCGGCGCACCAACCCACCCTGCGCCGTGACAACCACTAGCTCTAGCTGATCGGTATCTTGGGGAATGATCACTCGGCTGAGTAAGTCGCTTTGAGCCGGGACAAAGTTGAGATAGACAAACGCAGGTTTAATCCCGGTTGCGTCTTCTACCTCACGGGCAATGTCGCGGGCTTCATCAAGGGTGGTGGACGCTGGAGTGTCTAGCCCTAAATAGGACGTGAATTCGTTGGTGAATGATGCTTCGAGTCCTTCAAATCGGGTATCGATGGTGATGGGAGAACTGAACGTAGGCTCCGGTTGCGGGTCGGGGGTGCAGCAGTCAATCTGCGGATCGTCAGGAACAGTGGGATCGACGGGATCGACGGGATCAACCGGGTCGGGTCGATCCCGTCGTGGTCGGAACCGCAGGTTAATCGAGACAGGCTCAGACGCGGCCAAGACGCCAACGCCGTTCTCTGGATCATTCGCCACTAGCGTCAATGCGGCACGGATAGGCCCCGTAATGGTGGATGCCAGCCTCACCTGCAATGGGGTCTCCGTTGAAATTACGCTGCCTGCCAGCACAGGTTCACCATTTTGGCTGAGGGTCACCCCTGGGGCGATCGCCGTCACGCGCACCGTCGTCGTATCTCCATTGGGGTCGGCAATGGTCAGCAGCAGCCCGTCCGTTGCCCCAACGGGAAGGGTCAACGTCCGACTTTTCGGCACCCGAAACGATTGCTGATTCGCCGTGAGCGTTGGTGCATCATTTACCGAGCGAATTGAAATCCCTACCGCCTCAGTGGGCAGCGTGGCCAGTCCACCGCTGATAAGCACCGGAAATGACCCCGTGGTCAACGTGCCGTCGCCTGCATTAATGTCACCCACCGTGCCATTGCCTGACACAGCACCTCCGCCTACGGTAAACGGAATGTTGAGCGCGCCGCCTGCGTGGGTAATAGCCACAGTGCCTGCGCCGCTGGGGCCACGGGTGAGAATACTGACCGAGCTTTCGAAAATGGTTCCAGTTGCCACAAACCGATCCGCAGAGACAGTGACATTGCCTCCCGTGCTCTCACTACTACTGGTATCGATCGACTCGACCGTAATGTTGCCCCGCTGGCTATTGAGCACCACGTCCCCACCGTTAGCAGCCGACGGGTTATTCGTTTCACCACCAAAACCTGTTGAATTATTGGTTCGTAGACGAGCCGCCGCGATATCATTGCGGGCTTCAAGCCTAATATTGCCCGATCTTTCAGCGACCCTAAAGAACCCAGTGTTGGTATTGATTGTGCCAACGGTGATATTGGCTCCAGAAATCGAAATATCTTGCCCGTTCGTGAAAATACTGTCGCCCGCATCCATGATGAAGTCGCCAACGCCGCTATCGTCGGCATCGGCCACAAACTGAATTGAGTTGGAGGTGCCATAGCCCGCGCCAAAGCTCAGGTTGAGACCAGATGCGATCTGGATATTGTTGCTGGCCTGTAGAGTAATTGCCGCGTTGGTAAACAGTAGAGACGTGGCGCTGATGGTGATGTCTTGATTGGGAAAATTGCTCAAGAGAATATCGGGCAGCGTCAGCGCTACCGACGCTGGGTCATTGGCTCCATCGCTAATCAAAATATTGGTCGGATCCAGCAACAGACTGCCCAAGCTGCCAGCGTTTGCGCTCAGATCAACCGTTCCTTGAAACGACAGATTGCCCTTCCCCGAAACTTCGACCAACCCGCCATCGCCAGAGAGGCTGCCCCCACGCGCACTGATCTGTCCGGCAAAGGCCGTGGTTTCATCCGCCCACAGGATCACCTGGCCCCCGTCGCCGCGTTGCAGCGCATCTGCCGTAATTGTAGAGTCGGCACTGACAAAGGTGCGATCGCTATTTGGCACCGTGCCGCGACCCTGATAGCCACCGCCAATTTGCACGGTGCCGCCGCCCGTGCTGCCGTTGGCATTGAGGGTAGCGCCCGTCAAGGCAACGCGATCGCCCACCACGTTGATTGCAGCGGTTAAGGCCGCAGGATCAGACAGACTAGGTACCGTCGATGATACGTCTAATCCTCCCGCAATCACAGTCGTCCCCGCCGTAGTCGGAATTGAGATGCCTGAACCGGTTAGCGCCACGCTGCCGTCGGAGTTCACCGTTAGCCCCGTGGCGCTGGTAACCGTCCCACCGGTCAGCAGTTCGGGGAGAGAGGGCGGCGTGAAGTTGAGGTCATTTGGCGCTCCTAGCCCCCAGCCCCTCACCCCCGGCTGAATATCGAGACTGAGCAAACCTCCGGGCTGGCTTAAGCGCACCAAATTTTGCCCCGGTACGCTAGCAACGGTGATTTGACCCGCAGGTACGGAAATCTGCCCGGTGTTGGTCACACTGCCGCCCAACAGCGTCAGGGTTTGCCCTGTCGCCAAGCTCAGATCTGCGGCGTTGACGATGGCTCCGGGTTGCGCCAAAGTGAAGGCAAAATAGCTGGGGTTGCCGACCAAGTTGGCATAGTCATTGCTGCCAACGGCACTAAACCAGCCGCCATTCATTCCAATGCCGCTGGCGGTTGTTGCCGTAAACGAGGCGGGTAAATCTAGCTGCGCATTGGCTCCAAACACCACCCCCGCCGGGTTGAGTAAAAATAGATTGGACTGGCCCCC
>JAYUYI010000654.1:0-7336 GCA_043752545.1 Thermoleptolyngbya sp. | reverse complement strand
CCCATCCCAAGCCGCTGACCCAAAAGATTTTAGAGCGGCCTCGACTGGTAGAGCGAATTCGTCAGGTGCTGCGCCCTGACCGCGCCTATATGGTCTGCTTTAACTCAACGTCGCTAGAGCGGGAACTGTCGTTGCAGCTAGACATCCCGCTGCTCGGACTCGATCCAGACTTACTGTATTGGGGCACCAAAAGCGGCAGTCGGCAGGCATTTGCTGAAGCAGAAGTGCCCCATCCCGACGGCAGTTTGCAGGTGTGGACGGCAGCAGAGTTGGCGGCGGTTACGGTCGAGCTGTGGGAACGACAGCCCGATCTGCGGCGGATGGTGGTCAAACTGAATGAAGGCTTCTCGGGGCAGGGAAATGCGGTGCTTGACCTGCGGCCATTGCAGCCTGTGGCACCGGGGCATGCCTCTACTGCCGAACGGCAGGCGGCGATCGCCCAAGCCTTTCATCGGCTCAGCTTTCAGTGTGATACCGAAACCTGGGACAACTTCAGCAGCCGCATCCCAGAACTGGGGGTGATTGTAGAAGCATTTATTGAAGGGGAAGAGAAGCGATCGCCCAGCGTCCAGTGCCGGATTACGCCTAAGGGGGAGGTGGAAGTGCTCTCCACCCACGACCAGATTCTAGGTGGCCCAGACGGCCAAATCTTCCTAGGCTGTCGGTTCCCAGCCGATGATGCCTATCGATTGGCGTTGCAGGAGTATGGCTATGCGGTGGGAGAGGTGCTGGCAGAGAAAGGGGTACTAGAGCGCTTTGGTGTAGACTTTATGGCGGTGCGGGCGTCTAGCGCTGAGCCATGGGAATTGCAGGCGATCGAAATCAATATTCGCAAAGGCGGCACCACCCATCCGTTTATGACGCTGAAGCTGCTGACGGGCGGTCGCTATGACGTGAAAACGGGGCTATTTCTCAACCAGCACGGCATCCCGAAGTACTACATTGCCACCGATAATTTGCAGAGCGATCGCTACTTTGGTCTATTGCCCGACGACCTGATGGACATCATTGCCCATCATCGGCTGCACTACACGCCCATTACCGAAACAGGCAGCGTGTTTCATATCATCGGCTGCCTGTCAGAATATGGCAAACTCGGCGTGACCAGTGTGGGGAATTCTTTGCAGCAAGCCGAAGAAATTTATAATCAGGTGATTTTCACGCTGGATGAAGAAACTCGCCCGCATGGCACTGAGCCGTTTCACTCGGTTGTGCCGACGCCGCCACTAACATGGCAGGGTTAGAGCGAAAAGAAGCCTGTGAATAGGAGAGGAATCAGTAACAGCAAAAACACGATCACGAACAGGGTGCTGGGTTCTACTTTAATGGTGTTCTTTTCAACGTTTTGATCCAGTTGATCTAGATTTTTGTCTGGGTCGCGCATGGTGTTCTTTAACCAATTGTGGATTAATGATCCGATATGGGGACGGGTTATAGCGATTTCGGCAGGATTTTGGCAGAGGGGCGATCGCCTGCTACACCGCTACCAAATCTCCGATAAGTCTAGGACAAACTCTGGCAGGATGCGTTCTCCAGACAGGGTAGTCGGAAACGTCAGCAGCTCTACGGGTTGATTGGGGCGGTAAACCTCGACCTGTTTGCCCTTGCGATTGAGTAACCAACCCAGCCGTGCCCCGTTAGCCAGATATTCCTGCATTTTGGCCTGAACTTTTTCTAGCGTATCGCTGGGCGACATCAGTTCCACGACAAAATCAGGACAGATGGGTGGGAATTTATCTTGTTGCTCGGGAGTCAGCCTGTCCCAGCGGGCTTGGGCAATCCAGGCCGCATCCGGAGAGCGATCTGCCCCATTGGGCAACTTGAATCCGGTGGAGGAGTCAAAGGTTTTCCCGAGTCGATGCTGACGGTTCCAGGCACGGAGTTGAAAGGTTAGATCGGCGTTGCGATCGCCTGTAGTGCCTCCGGTGGGTGGCATAATGATTAAATCTCCCGTCGCCGTCCGCTCAAATTTAAGATCTCGATTGTTCTGGCAAAGTTGAAGAAACTGCTCATCGGTCAGATCAATCTTCAGTTCAAGCGTAGTCGGAAGGGCGATCGTCATGGGGATATCCCGGCAAAAGCTGTCACATTATAGAATTTGTCACATTATTTAGAATAATTGATTCAGCATCGCATACTTGCGTGCGATGCTGAACATCACTACACGGTTGCTAGTTCGGCAGGAAGCCGTTTGAAGGAGAGGCGTTCGTTTTCGACATCGACGAAAATGGTGTCGCCGTTGGTAAATTCGCTGCGCAAGATGGATTTGGCGATCGCCGTTTCCAGCTCTTTTTGAATGGCGCGCTTCAGCGGACGGGCACCAAATACTGGGTCATAGCCCACCTCTGCCAGAAAGTCGAGGGCACTGTCAGACAGTTTGAGCGCCATTTTGCGATCGGCCAGTCTGCCTGCAAGGCGCAGCACCTGAAGTTGAACAATCTGCCGCAGTTCCGATCTCTGCAACCCGTGGAAGATGATAATTTCATCAATTCGGTTGAGAAATTCGGGGCGGAAGGTTGTGCGCATCGCGTCCATTACCCGATGCCGCATTTCCTCGTATTGGCTGTCATCTCCGGCCACATCCAAGATGTATTGAGAGCCAATGTTGCTGGTCATGATGATGATGGTGTTTTTGAAATCGACTGTCCGCCCTTGCGAATCGGTGACGCGGCCATCATCCAAAATTTGCAGCATCACATTGAATACGTCGGGATGCGCTTTTTCGATTTCGTCGAATAGGATCACCGAGTAAGGGCGGCGACGGATCGCTTCGGTGAGCTGACCGCCTTCTTCATATCCGACATAGCCTGGAGGAGCACCAATCAAACGCGAGACGGCATGTTTCTCCATGTATTCCGACATGTCGATCCGCACCATTGCTTCTTCGGTATCGAACAGGTAGGTCGCCAGAGCCTTGGCTAGCTCGGTTTTACCTACCCCAGTAGGGCCTAAGAAAATAAAGCTAGCGGTAGGACGGTTGGGGTCGGCTAGGCCAGCTCGCGATCGCTGAATGGCATCTGCCACCGCAGTAACGGCTTCGTCTTGCCCAATCACACGGCGGTGCAGTTCGTCTTCTAGTAGCAGCAGTTTCTGCATTTCCGATTCCACTAACTTGCTGAGCGGAATGCCCGTCCACTTTGAAATAATTTCGGCAATGTCTGACTCGGCAACTTCCTCCCGCAGCATCGACTTGCCGCTGGTTTGAGTTTGGGTCAGTCGGGCTTCAGTGGCGTCTAACTGCTTTTGCAGGGTGGCTAGGTTACCGTATTTCAATTCGGCAGCGCGGTTGAGGTCATAATCGCGTTCGGCCTGCTGAATTTCGGTATTCAGTTTTTCAATCTCTTGCTTCAGTTTTTGGATATCTTGAATGACGTCTTTTTCCGATTGCCACTGCGCGTTGAGTCCGCTGCGAGTTTCCTTCAAATCAGCCAGCTCTTTTTCCAACCGTTCTAGGCGATCGCGTGAGCCAGCATCGGTCTCTTTGCGCAGAGAAAGCTCTTCCATCTCCATCTGCAAGACTTTACGATTGGCTTCGTCTAGAGCTTCTGGCTTAGATGTAATTTCCATCTTTAGCTTTGCCGCCGACTCATCCACCAGGTCAATTGCCTTATCGGGTAAAAAGCGTTCTGTAATATATCGGTTAGACAATACCGCCGCCGCTACCAGCGCCGAATCTGAAATCTTTACCCCATGATGACTTTCATAGCGTTCACGTAGCCCACGCAGAATTGAAATCGTATCTTCAACGGTAGGCTGATCAATGTAAACCTGCTGAAATCGACGTTCTAACGCAGCATCTTTTTCGATGTACTTACGATATTCATCTAACGTGGTTGCGCCAATACAGCGCAGCTCACCCCGTGCCAGCATTGGCTTCAACAGGTTGCCTGCATCCATGGCACCCTGAGTGGCTCCAGCCCCCACAACCGTGTGGATTTCATCAATAAATAGAATTATATGGCCGCTTGACTCAGTGACTTCCTTCAGCACCGCCTTCAAGCGCTCTTCAAACTCACCGCGATACTTAGCACCCGCAATTAGCGAACCCATGTCTAACGCAATCAGCTTGCGATCTTTTAATGACTCGGGCACGTCACCGTTGATGATCCGCTGGGCTAACCCTTCGGCGATCGCCGTCTTACCGACACCGGGTTCCCCAATCAGCACCGGGTTATTCTTCGTCCGGCGAGATAGAATCTGAATCGTCCGGCGAATTTCGTCATCGCGACCGATCACCGGATCGAGCTTGCCCCGGCGAGCAAAATCGGTGAGGTCACGGCCATATTTCTCTAATGCGTCGTATTTGCCTTCAGGATTTTGATCCGTCACTTTTTGGCTGCCTCGGATTTGTTCAATCACACGTTTGAGCTTTGATTCGTCGAGCTTGAATTCTTGCAAAAATGCTTTACCAAACCGCTCGTCTTTGGCATAGCCCAACAGCATATGCTCAATCGAAATAAATTCGTCGCCAAAGTCTTTACGAGCAGTTTCAGCGCGATCAAGTAATGAGTCGAGCGATCGCCCTAAATAAACCGAAGTACCGCTGCCCGAAACCTTAGGCTGGCGGCTGATAAAACTATCGACCGATTCACGGGCGCGCTGCACGTTAACGCCAGCCTTGTTGAAGACGCTAACGGCTAATCCATCTTGCTCTAGCAGCGCCTTCATCAAATGTTCGCTTTCGATTTGCTGCTGCTGCGCCTGTTTCACCACTTCCTGAGTGCTCGCGATCGCTGCCCAGGCTTTTTCTGTAAATTGATTGGGGTTAGTCGGCTGCATAGGATCTGGGGGGTAGGGGTGGGAGGTTGGGGTTGGGAGTGGGGAAACCCGAACCCCGATTGCTCTAGAAACTGGTTAAGACTGCTTAGCTGACGAGATCTAGGTAATATAGTCTATAAAACACATTGTAGAGAGTAGAAGGCGATCGCCAGGATCGGTGTTCCCCCCTACGGGTATTCGCTTTACCGTCTTGACGAGCTTGGCTAAACTTAAATTGCTGATTGTTCTCCCGTGGAAAAGCGCTAAATCCCGAAAAGTAGAAATATAGCAGCTCTCAGGCAATTCTGGGCTTGATTTCGTTTTATGATATCCACGCTGCTCAAAGGCGATCGCCTGTCGTACTATTAAACCTAGACGGGCAGGTAAATGCACTGTTTCTCCTGCACGGAGCCAAGATGACCGCCCAGAATTCTTCTCCTCATCCCCCCTCAGATCTACCGCCTTCGCATTGGCAGCGCGATCAGCAAATTATCGAAGCATTGGCCACGCTGAACTATCGCTCCGGTGAGTTAGATCAGTATTTGCAAACCATTGCTCACAGCGTCTGCAATCTGCTGGAGATTGATCTAACGGTGGTGACACTGGTGCAAGATCAGGCATTTGACCGGGTTGTAGCTAGCTCTGACGGGGAGAAAGACCTGACGGTATATGACCTGCATGGCACGGTAACAGGATCGGTGGTGGCATCGGGGCGATCGCTGGTCGTAGAAGATGTGCGGCTGACTCAGGACTTTGGTTCTACTCCAGCTGGGTTCTTATGCTACTTGGGGGTGCCACTGCGCACCGCGCAAGGCGACACCATCGGCACCATTTGTTCTTTCCATGGTGAGCCACGCGCCTTTTTGCCAGAAGAAATTCGCACTGCTGAACTGTTTGCCGAGCGGGCAGCCGCTGCCATCGACAACTATCGTCTACACCAGCTTCAGCAACAGTTTAGCGATCGCCTAGAAGCTGAGGTAATCAAACGCACAGTGGAGCTACGCGCAGCGCAGTCCCGCCTAATTGAACAAGAGCGTCTAGCTGCGATTGGAGAATTTGCCGCGACCATTGTTCATGAAATTCGCAACCCGTTGACGACAGTCAAAATGGGTTTAAACCATACCCAAAAATTAAAACTATCCGCCACTGATCAAGAACGGCTCCAACTCGCGCTAGATGAAGCTAGGCGGTTGGAAGAGTTGCTGAACGAGATTTTGCTATTCTCCAAACCCCATGTGATTCAGCCGATGGAGGTGGAGGTAAACACCCTGCTGCAAGAGGTATTAACCCTGATTCAAGAAACGCCAGAGGCTCAAGGACAGCAGATTACTCTAGTGCCATCGTCTACGGTGCTGTATGTGGTCGGCGATCGCGACAAACTCAAACAGGTATTAATTAACGTGTTGAATAATGCCTGTGAAGCCTCTAGCGCAACAGACACAGCAAATGCAGCGGCTGTCGTCACCTGTAAGGCTGAAGTCATGGAGGAGGACAAAGTCTGCATTTCGATTCACAACGAAGGGCCTCCCATTCCGCCAGAGCAGTTACCCAAACTGACCCAACCGTTTTATTCGACAAAGCCCGGAGGCACAGGGCTAGGGTTGGCGATCGTTAAGCAGATAATAGACGCCCATGGTGGAGAGTTACACATTGAATCGACGGCTGAGGAGGGTACACTGGTGCGGGTAGAGTTGGCCAGCATCAAGAAGTAGCCCACGGTGAGGGAGCGACGACCCATGGTCCGTAGGGCTACTGGCTTTAACTATGAATCAGAAAAAATTATGCCTGAGCGTGCGTACCCAGGATTTCGGCTAAGCCGGGAACCGCGTTTTCTACGTAACCCTTAGCCGCATTGCGCAGTTTGCCGTAAGCCCCGCGTACCATCGCTCTGTTAGTCCTTTTAACCTTTGCATCTGTAAGACTAAGCAGCTGATCGGCTGTCCGAGAACGGTTTTCTATCAGATGCTGGACTGGATCGCCCGCTAGCACGCCTTCATCCCAGATCGGATCGAGCGCCATGAGGGCATCGGGTAAAAGCCGTTGGATGGCTCCAGAAATATAGCTAGGGTCAATGCCCTTGACGACACCATAGGCCGCTTTCAGGCCCAGCCCCGAGATGCCGCTTTGAGCCGCCACTTGCTGATCAATTAATTTGGCGCAGTCCGCCACTAGGTGCATTTGTGTCGTTTGATTGCTAATTTGCTCGTTAAGTCCCATTATTTTTCTCTACATTGATAAGCGTTAATTTCTTATTTTTGGCAAATTTGGATCAAATTTAGTAACTTAGTCCCATCTTTTGAACGTTACTTAACAAGAATGTAAATCTTTCTTGATTGTCCAATAAAGATCGGGTTCAGGGCGATAGTTTGGCTCTAGCCAAGTAAAACAACTGACTTAACCGTTGAGAGTAGCATCAAGTTGCCCTATCTATCTCTTCAGTAGGACTACGCGGAATCAGCAGGTTATGGCGGAAGGTTGATTTAGAATCTGACAGCGATCGCTATTGTTATGGGATGTGATGGCGGATAAAACCTCGTGTGATGGCAAAGAGACTGCGTTCTTCAGATGAGGAATGATT
>JAYUYI010000653.1:0-7357 GCA_043752545.1 Thermoleptolyngbya sp. | reverse complement strand
CGGTGCAAACTGCCACTCTAGAGATTCAAAAGCTCCAGTTGCAGCGGCAGCGCACCCAGCAAGAGCTGCAAGGCACCATCATTACGGCACCGATCGATGGGCTGATTCTGGGAGTCGATGTGAATGCTGGCGATGGGGTCGATCGGCGCACCGCCCTGTTGACCTTGGGCAACCCGGCACAAGAGTTGGTCAAGCTCAAGCTCTCGACGCTGAATGCGGCTCAGGTGCAGCTGAATCAGGTGGCTCGGGTGAGTGTGATTGGGCCAGATTCGACTGTGTTTACCGGGCGTGTCCGTGCCCTATATCCTAGGGCGATCGCCTCTGACGACTCAGGCGGCAGTTCGCAGGCGTCTGGGCAGGTGACGGTTCCCACCACTGTGCGGCTCGATCGGCCAACGCAAACGCTGATTCCGGGCAGCCAGGTGAATGTCGAAATTGTGCTGCAACAGCGCCAAAATGTGGTGGTGCTGGATGTAGAAACAATTCAGCAGGACGGGGCTAAGCCGTTTGTCTGGCTAGTAGACGAGGCCAGCACCGTGCGTCAACAGCCCGTTACCCTGGGGTTAGAAGGTTTAACGCGGGTTGAAGTGACTGCGGGCTTAGAGGTGGGCGATCACATTGCCGTTCCCACCCCCGATCTGACGCTGATGCCTGGGATGCAGATTACACCAGCTCCAGCAGCGCTACCAGGCGCTAGTCCAGAGGTCAGCCCATGAGTTTAGCGGCTCGCGACCTGCTGGTGCTGACGCTGCGATCGCTTACCAGCAATCCCCTCCGCTCGTTACTCACAAGCGTAGGCATTTTCATGGGCGTGGCTTCCGTCAGTGCCACGCTCAACGTGGGCAGCATCAGCCGCGCCGTGATTGCCCGTCAACTGGCGGAGCAAGAAGCCCCCCAGGTGACAACGCTACCGGAATGGACAGGGTTTGATCGCCGGGTGCGCCTAAACCAGAGTGATATTACCTATCTGCAGCAGCGCCTTTCGGGGGTGGAGGTGGTCAGCGGCATCCAGTGGTTAGGCCCAATTTCGGTGCTGTTTCGCGATCGCGACACCAAGCCGCAAGTGGTGGCCATTTCGCAGGCGTATCTGAAGTCCTCAGGCAACCAGCTCCAAGCCGGACGGTTTTTGACCAGCGCAGATTTTGATAGCTTTCGCCCGGTGGCCTTAATTGATCAGGTGGTGAGCCAGACCCTATTTAAAGCCGAATCGCCGATTGGCCAACAAATTTATCTGAATCGCCAACCGCTAACGGTAGTGGGTGTGATTGAGCGCAAGATCGATGCTGACAGCATGAACCAAGATGGGATGCTATTCATTTCGTTGGCGTTTCAAGGGGCAATGAGCGGCGATCGCGCCATGGACGCCATCAAAATTCGGCCTCGACAGCTAGAGAGTTTGAACCGCGTTAGCGATCAGGCCAAGCAGCTACTAGAGCAACGCTACCCTGGCCAGCAGTTCTTTACCTGGAACAATGTCGAAGAGATTTTACGCCAGCAAGAAATTTTGACCCTGGCCTCGCGGGCGCTAGCAGCGGTGGGGGTGGTGTCGCTGCTGGTGGGCGGGGTGGGAATTGCCAACATTATGATTGCGGCGGTGACAGAGCGCACGGCAGAAATTGGGATTCGGCGCGCGATTGGAGCCACCCAGAGTGAAATTATGGTGCAATTTATTTTAGAAGCGGCGCTGCTGAGCATTGTGGGAGGGAGTGTGGCGATCGCCTCCATCCACGGCCTGACGCTGCTCGTCGCCAAACAGTTTGATCTGCCCTACCGCTTTGATGCGCAGACCACCACCTTAGCTATGGGTTCCGCGCTGCTCGTGGGCGTCGGTGCAAGTTTTCTGCCCGCGCTGCGCGCCAGTCGGCTCGATCCGGTAGCCGCCCTGCGATCGGAGTAACGGTTGGAGAGAGCATTGCCCAATAACAGGATAGGGGCTTGGCACTGCCAAACCCCTATCCTGTTACGTTTCGACCCCAGAGTGATCGGGACAGTTAGAACTCTACGAACCTACGCATCATCTAGTGCGGCAATACCGGGCAGCACTTTGCCTTCTAGCAGCTCCAGGCTGGCACCGCCACCCGTGGAAATGTGGCTCATTTGCTCGGCCACGCCGACTTTTTCCACCGCTGCTACCGAGTCGCCGCCGCCGATGATGGTCGTAGCGCCAGTTTTGGTCAGAGCCGCCAACGAGTGGGCGATCGCCTCCGTGCCAGCGGCAAATTTGTCGAACTCAAACACACCCATCGGACCATTCCAAATTACCGTCTTGCACCCGAGTAGCGCTTCCTCGAACACCTTAATCGAGTCGGGACCAATGTCTAGACCCATCCAGCCGTCGGGGATGGCGTCAATACTGACGGTTTGAGTATCGGCATCGGCAGCAAACTTGTCGGCCACGACCACATCAGTCGGCAGCAACAACGCAATGCCCTTGGCTTTTGCCTTCGCTTCCAAGGTTGTCGCCAATTCTAGAAACTCATCTTCAGCTAGCGACTTACCAACACTGAGGCCGCGAGCTTTGTAGAAAGTGAAGATCATGCCACCGCCAATCAGCAGCTTGTCTACCTTTTCCAGCAGGCTCTCAATCACCGTGATTTTGCTTGACACCTTAGAGCCACCAATAATGGCGACCAGCGGACGTTTGGGTTCTTCGATCGCATTTTGCAAGTATTGCAGTTCTTTTTCAATCAGCAAACCGCCGACTGAGGGCTTCAGGTAGTGGGTCACGCCTTCGGTAGAAGCATGGGCGCGGTGGGCGGTGCCAAAGGCATCGTTCACGTATAAGTCGGCGACGGATGCCAACTGTTTAGCAAATTCTGGGTCGTTCTTTTCTTCTTCAGGATGAAACCGCACGTTTTCGAGCAGAATCACCTGACCGGGCTGCATCGCGGCCACCGTGCTGGCGACCTCGTCACCAATGCAGTCGCTTGGCTTGGTCACCGTCTGCCCCAGCAGCTCTGACAGGCGGGCAGCAACGGGCGTCAGCCGATTTTTTTCAGAGACGCGCGCGGCAAAGTTGTCGCCCTTGGGACGGCCAAAGTGGCTAGCCAAAATTACCTTCGCCCCGCTGCTAATTAGCTCATTGATCGTGGGCAATGCCGCCCGAATCCGGGTGTCGTCAGAAATGTTGCCTTGATCATCTAACGGCACGTTAAAATCTGCCCGTACCAATACCCGCTTACCCTGTAAGTCAGACGCGGTCAAATTTGCTAAAGTTTTCTTGGACACTACATGTACCCCTTAGAGTAAGTCTTTCTACCTATTAGCTATTGTAAAACGTTAGGGATTACTAACACTCAGCCAGAAGCCACGGTAAGTCCACTATTAATTCTTTTCAAGTTTACTAAGTTCTATAACTTTCGCTTATAAGATCTTTAGTAAACGTACAGACAACGCTGGGAGCTGCAAGATGTGCCACAAGCGGCGATCGCTCAGCATTACCAAGTTAATTGCTAACGTTTTCAAATAGTCACTCATCACTTTATCGAACTCTGTGTCTCTGTGAGGCTGTTATGTTGTTTGAAACTATTTTGTTTCCAATTGATCAAAGCCGTGGATCCCGTGAGGCGGCTGAGGTGGTGGCAGAGGTGGTGAAAACCCATAACAGCCGCCTAATTATTCTGTCCGTGGTGGCGGCTCTAGAACAGGGGCAAGCCCCCACAAAAGCCGATTTGGAAATGGCCTCTCCGCAGGCGATCGCCGATCTGTTGAACACGGCCAAAGCTCTATTTAGCGATCAGGGGATTGAGCCTGAACTGCTTGAGCGCCAAGGCAAGCCCGCGTTCACCATCTGCGATGTGGCTGATGAAGTGGGCGCAAATTTGATCATTATGGGCTGCCGTGGCCTGGGGCTAACCGAAGATGGCGCGGCAGATAGCGTCACCAATCGGGTGATTAATCTTTCCCCGTGTCCGGTGTTGGTGGTACCCTAGAGCGAGCATCTTGCTCGCGAGCGGAAAACCGGTATACGTTGAATCGACCTGCCGTCAAGCCTGCCGTAAAAATAGGGCGCGGTAAACAGGCTCACCGCGCGAAAGGGTAGAGTGTTCGCGTTCCGTCGGTACTGGAAAAGGGTTGGTAGGCAGCCATTCATCGCTGTTTTGACGCTGGAATGCCGGATCAGCCTGAACGCGATCGCACATTTCGACGGCTACCGCCTTGACATCGGACTGGACGAATAGCGTCCCGCCAACGGGCAAATAGTGGGCTAACTGCGCCACTGTTTCGGGTTGCACCACTCGGCGCTTTTGATGGCGCTTTTTGAACCAGGGGTCGGGAAACTGAATCGTAGCGCGTTGGAGCGCCTGGGGAGGCAGCGATCGCAACAATGGATCCAGCGAATTGCTGACATTACAGAACACATAGTGCAGATTCGTGAACCCTCGCTCGTTGCGCCAGCGATTGGCCTGATCGACCAGCGGCTCACGAATTTCTAATCCCAAAAAATTCCACTCAGGATGCAACTCCGCCATTTGCAGCAAAAACACGCCGCGCCCACAGCCAATATCTAGATGCAGCGGCTGCCCAAGCTGAGCATAGACCTGCTGCCAATCTGGCGATTCAACCGGCTGCTGATACTTCTGGCTCAGCGGATTCACATGCTGCCGCACTCGCACAATTGCCAATACACCCACTCCTTTTTTCTACACCGTTGCTTTCAGCCTAAAACATCTATGGCATCTTGAAATGAGAGAGTTAAATGAGAGAGTTTTGAATTTTGAATTTTGAGTGGACGATCCAATTCAAACCTCAAACCTCAAAACTTATTCCCCCCAAATCCACCCTCCTCCCCCGCCCTCCTCATGCCCCTCAACTTTCGCTTCGCCATCATCAGCGATCTGCATATTGCCCTCCCCCCCACCATTGGGGACAGTCGCGATCGCTTTCACCTGGTGGAAGTTAGCATTCCTGCCCTAGAGAGCGTGCTGACAGCTTTACAGACTCTAGACCTAGATTTTTTGCTGCTCCCAGGCGACCTAACACAGCATGGCGAACCCGAAAACCACGCCTGGTTGGCTGAGCGTTTGGCGCAACTGCCCTACCCCGTTTACCTGGTTCCTGGTAACCATGACCTAGTCGAGCAACGGTCAACCTCCCAATCAGTTGGGGTAGACGACTTTCTAACGTACTATCGCTCCTTTGGCTATGCCGATACCAGCCAGCCCTATTACGTCCGGCGGGTGCTGCCCGGCGTCACCCTGATTGGGTTAAATTCAATCGCCTTTGACCGCACGGGTCAGCAGCTGCATCGGGGTCAGATTGATGCTGTGCAGTTGGCCTGGTTGACAGATACGCTAGCCACCGCGACCGCAGATCTCATCCTGGTGATGGTGCATCACAACGTGATCGAACATTTGCCGGGGCAAACGCAGCACGGCATGGGGCAACGCTACATACTCGAAAACGCTTCAGATCTGCTCACTATTTTGCACCGCGCCAGAGTGCCGCTGATTTTTACAGGCCATCTGCATGTGCAAGATATTGCCCATGATCGGGGCGTCCAGCATCAGGGCGTCCAGCATCAGGGCATCTACGAAATCACCACCGGGTCTCTGGTCAGCTATCCCCATCCCTATCGGGTGCTGCACTTTGAGCAAGACGACAGCGGCAGATCACAGCTCACGGTCGAAACCGAGCGGGTCAGCGCCGTCCCTGGCTGGGACAACCTCCAACACCTATCCCGCGAATGGATGGGCGATCGCTCCTTCCAGTTCATGCATCGGTTTCTCACCCTGCCGCCCCTGAGCCTGCCGCCTGCCGAAGCCACCCGCCTTGCCCCCAGCTTGCGCTACTTTTGGGCCGACATTGCCAGCGGTGACCCCCAGTTCGACTTCAGCCAGTTTCCGCCCCAGGCTCGTCAATACCTGACCTCGTTTAGCAGCGGCGATCGCGCTGACCAAGCCTGCGACAACAACACCGTCTTAGTTTGGAAGGGATAACGTCTAGCCGTTTTTATCTCGGCAAATGCCAAACACCGACGTGTAGCCGTGCAGAAAAGTGGAATTGCCGACTGGGCCAATTTCGCCACCGCAGAAGAATCCACTGAGGGGAATGTCTCGAATGTAGCGGCTAAATAAATGGGAATCAAAATTTGGTTCTCCATATAGTCCTTCTCCTCTGCCCAGGCACGAAAACATCAGCGCGCCCACGGAAGATGCCGTATTAGACCCTTGAGCCTGATAGTGTTTGAGCAGCGTTTCTAGATCATCGGCAGAAGTTTCCGCATCGCGCAAATGAAACTGAATTCGTTGGCCAGAGCGAACGCGATCGCCAATTGCCATCGCCCCCGCCCGTGGATCGACGCCCAACAAATTCCGAATTAGAAAATCACCCGGTTCTAACAGCTGCTTAAATTCACTTTGAGCCACCCCCACAAACAAAGAATGCTGCGCCAGCTCTCGATCTTCGTCGCTGAGATCTTGCAGCAGCCGTTGCAGCGCTTCTAGGGGCGTAGAGATTTTGCCATCGCCTGACGTAGCCGCATCCGTCTGCTCTTCTAGCTTCATCATGATGTTGCGATCGCCTTCGGCCACCCGATAGGGATGGCCAATCGGGCGGCACCCTTGCGCCACGATCGCCTCAATCACCACATTGCCACTCAGAGCCAGCCCGACCACCCCGCCACGATGTAATCGGCCATCGCAAAATAAGTTGCCGCCCCCTGCCGCATTGCCGTTGGCCAAACCGCCCACCTTCACGGCCTCCGGGTAGGCATAGTCTAGCCCTTGCAATAGGTCGTTAATCCCGGTAAACATCGGGTCGGCTAACAAAATAAAATGAGGGTGTGCTTCAGGCGACACTCCTACCAAATCAATCCACTGACCAGGAGAACTGTCTAAATCTGGCAGCTCGTCTGCGGAAATATAGAAGGTGTGCAGCGTCACGTCTGGCAGCCGCGCCAGGGTTAAACTGAGTGCTGGTTCCCCTTCTATCTCTTGAATCTCGCCATCAGAGTCTACGCCGATGACACCGCCACCGCTACAGCCCAACAGCAGCGGCAGAGATAGCTGCTCTCGCAACAGCGGCAACAGCCGAGAATATTCACTGGCAAACGCAGAAGAAATGAATACCAGCCCCAAATCAGCCGGCGTTTGAAGTGCTAGTTGCGTTTGTTCGACCACGTCTTTAACGGCGGCTTCTAAAGACGCACGGGTTGACAATGCATTTGCCCATTTCATGCGGTCAGTCACAGGATTCATCCTTTTGCGTTACCGATCGAAGCTAATCAAGCTATATGAGACCTAGGTATCCGTCTTACCTATAGCTATTCAGCTTTATTTGTCTATATTATTCAGACTTATATAGTAACGGTAACAGTCAATTCATTGGTATTGCGGCTGAGTAACGGGACTAAAGT
>JAYUYI010000652.1:0-2954 GCA_043752545.1 Thermoleptolyngbya sp. | reverse complement strand
TTTTAGACTCCTTCACGACTCGAACCGATAGGACGAACCGCCATGACGCAGATTCAGACAGATGCCTCCAGAAATGGTCACGTTGGCTCGGAGCCAATGATTATTGCGGAGAATGTTGAGAAATGGTACGACAATAACTTCCATGTGTTGCGGGGAGTGAGCCTAACGGTGCAGAAGGGTGAAGTGGTGGTAGTGATGGGGCCGTCGGGGTCTGGCAAATCTACATTCATTCGCACGTTTAATGCGTTAGAGAGCTATCAAAAAGGTCGGATTTTGATTGATGGCATTCATCTTTCAACTGACCTGAAAAACATTGATACTATCCGCCGTGAAGTGGGTATGGTATTCCAGCAGTTCAACCTGTTTCCGCACCTAACTGTGCAGCAAAACGTGATGCTAGCTCCCATTTGGGTGCGTCGCTGGACAAAGGCTCGGGCAGAAGAAAAGGCGCTGCAATTATTGGAACGGGTCGGCATTTTAGAGCAGGCGAAAAAATTCCCCGGGCAGCTGTCGGGTGGGCAGCAGCAGCGGGTAGCGATCGCCCGCGCCCTAGCGATGGAACCCCGAATCATGCTATTTGACGAGCCGACCTCAGCGCTGGATCCAGAAATGGTGCGAGAAGTGCTAGATGTCATGCGCACCCTGGCCAGTTCGGGAATGACAATGGTCTGCGTGACCCATGAAGTGGGCTTTGCCCGTGAGGTCGCCGACCGAGTGGTGCTGATGGCAGACGGGCTACTAGTCGAAGAAGCGACTCCTGAAGAATTCTTCAACAATCCCAAAGAAGAGCGCAGCCAGAAGTTCCTATCCCAGATTCTTTAACCCTCTGCTCCTACTCATGTCGCCACCGATATGAGTCGTTCTGCTGAAAGTGCGCAACCCATGTTATTGTGTAGTTGACCTGGATCCACGCGATTACAACGCCCAAATTTTGTCAGGACCGGAAGGTAGCAGCAATACGGGATGCTTGTAATAGGCGTGGTCTCCGGGTCTCTTTTTTGGCAGCCATGATTAGCAGATTTTGGTTGAGTGGTGATACCGCCCGTAAGGATGAAGCATTTGTACCGAGATCTCGCCCACCCCGCCTAAATGTTGATACAACTGCTTCATCCCGACCCGTACCTAGAACCTAGGTGCACACTACCGTTGCCAGATCAGGTCTAGCCGCTGTTGGGCTGTGGCGAGTGCCGCTTCGGGGGTGGCTTTACCCAGCAAGACGGCCTCGATCGCCCGCCCGAGGCTATCGGAAATGCGGTTGTAGCCCAGCGAGATGGGACGCGATCGCCCATACTGCGCCTGGTCTAAAAAGACGCTGACCACGGGCTGCTCAGCCACGTATTGCAAATAGGCGGGGCTGCGGCGCGATCGCACATTGACGGGGAGGTAGCCTGTACCCAGCGCCCATTCGGTTTGGAACGCTTCACTTAAGACATATTCGGCAAACACCAGTGCGGCCTGCTGTCGCTGCGAAGTTGATTTCAGTACAAACAAATTTTCGCCGCCTGTGCTGGTCGCCTGTCGCACCTGGGCTGGCATCGGAATGACGCCATAATCGACCTGGGTGGCATCTAGTTGCGCCAATGTCCACGGCCCGGTAAGCTGCATTGCGACTTTGCCGGCCAAAAACCCATCCAGTTCATAGCCACGCTCAAGCGACGATAGCACAATCGAGCCATCGGCCACCAGGTCTCGCCAAAACGAAAGCGCGGTGATCGCCCCCGAATTGGCAATTTGGACTCCAGAGCCAGAACGCTCAGACTCCGCTCCGGTGCGGCCACTGCTCAACGCGGCACTGCCAGCTAACGAGCTGTTTCCTGTCGCTGTCAGTTCACCGCCGCCGCTCCACATAAACGGCAGCCAGGTAAACACCGTCCATTCTCCTTTCCCCAATGGCAGCAACATGCCATGTTGGTTTTGGGCTGGAATGGTCAGCCGTTTGGCCACTTGACGCAGTTCCGTCCAGGTTTTGGGCAAGGTGGTAATGCCTGCCGCTTTAAATAAACTGGGTCGATAAAACAGCCCAACATTATTGGTGCCAAAGGGAATCGACCAGGTATGCCCTTCCAACTGCATCGATTCTAATAATGACGCGTCCAGTTGCTCTTTTAGCGGCGATGCATCCAGCCAGGTTTCCAGTGGATACAGCGCCTCCAATTCCACCAGTTGCCCGGTGATGGTGGGGGCTTGCCACAGCAAGTCGGGTGCCGCATTGCCCACAATTGCCGCCAAAATCTTCGGCATTTGCTGATCGCCCTGCCCCACATACAGCGATTCCACCTGAATCCGGGGATGGGTCTGGTTAAATTGCTCGACCAACCGCTGCAATACATCGCGATTGGGCGGCGGATTGACCCCATGCCACAGGGTCAAATGGGTGACGCTGCTGGCAGTGACGGGGAGAGAGCCGCAAGCGGTCAGGGTGAACAAACACAGGCTGAGTAATCCTAAAAACAGGGGTTTGAGCAAACGCTGACCCATCATTCCTCGTTTTCTCCTACCTGCACTTCAATATTCAACCCCTGCAACTTGTCCAAGAGCCACTGGTCGAGCAGTTCATCTTGGACGGTTTGCAGCACCTCCGGGTCTTCCAGGGAGGCGGGCAAAATCTGCTCGACGCGAAACAGCGCCCAGCCTTGCTCTGTGGCCAATGGTCCCACAATATCGCCGGGAGCGGCCACATCGATCGCCGCGCGCACTAGGTCGGGTAAGCTGCCCCGGCTAAGTAGCCCCATCATGCCGTTGAAGATGCGATCGCTGGCCATGGAGTACTCTTGGGCAAGCGGTTCAAAGCGGCTGCCGTCGGCAATTTGCTGCTGCAATTCTTCGGCCAGGTCGCGATCGCCGACTTCAATCCGCGATAGCACGACGCGATCCAACGCCAGCTTGCGATCAATGAAATATTCTTGCCCTTTGGCAGCGGCCAGCGTTTCTTTTAAGCGTTGAATTTGCAAATC
>JAYUYI010000651.1:0-15955 GCA_043752545.1 Thermoleptolyngbya sp. | reverse complement strand
GCAAGCTGCTTTTAGAAGATGGACCGTTTGACCTGATTCATGCGCACGATTGGCTAGTTGGAGATGCAGCGATCGCCCTTAAACATGCCTTTAAGGTGCCGTTGATAGCAACCATCCATGCGACCGAATCAGGCCGCCACAATGGGCTACACAACCCCACTCATCACTACATTGGCAGTAAAGAGCGGACATTGGCGTTTGAGTCTTGGCGCGTGATTGTCTGTACCGACTATATGCGCCGAGAGGCAGAGCGGGTGCTCCATAGCCCATGGGACAAGATTGATGTAATTTATAACGGGATCCGGCCTGAGAAGAAACTATTGCGTCATGAGTTTGACTATCAAGCCTTTCGACGCAACTATGCTGCCGATGCAGAGCGTATTGTTTATTATGTAGGCCGCATGACGCATGAAAAGGGTGTCCAAGTGCTGCTCAACGCTGCGCCCAAAATAATTTGGGAAATGGGTCATGCCGTTAAGTTGGTGCTGATTGGCAGCGGCTACACGGACCATCTGAAGCGTCAGGCATGGGAACTAGGGATTTGGAACCAGTGTTACTTCACGGGCTTCATGTCCGATGCCGATTTGGATAAGTTTCAGGCGATCGCCAACTGCGCCGTATTCCCTAGCCTGTATGAACCTTTTGGGATCGTCGTCCTAGAAAGTTTTGCGGCTCGAGTGCCAGTAGTCGTATCCGATACGGGTGGATTGCCAGAGGTCGTCCGCCATACCATCACCGGTATTGTGACCCAAGCCAACGATCCCGACTCTTTAGCCTGGGGCATTCTGGACGTGCTGCGCCATCCCGACTATTCGCAATGGCTCGTAAGTAATGCCTATGAAGACTTAGACCGTCAATTTAGCTGGAAAAAATTGGCTGCCCAAACCGAAGCGACCTATGAACAGGTTGTGCAAGAACGAACCCGTGTGGAATGGTGAGCAGGGCTATTTACTTTAGAGACTAAGATTCAGGCACTAAGCGGGTGGCACTAAGAGGGTGGCGACAGGAAACGGGAGCAGAGCTGCCGCCCGTTCTGTCGAAAACTCAGCGATCGCCCCCCAAGCGGCTCCAAACAAGCGATTGGGCTGGAGATCGTCTTTGACTAGGTTCCAGACGCGCTGCACCTCTTCTGTATGAATGCGATCGTCTTCTACTAAGGCCAGCATCACCTGCCGCCGCAGAAACTGCCCCTCATCGGAAAAGAGATATTGCAAGCCGAGCTGGGCGGTGGGCAATACGTCGAAACTGTGGTCGGCACGGGCGATCGCAATCAGGTTTTCTAGCCGCTGCCAATTGAGTTTGCCGTCTTTGAACAACACATCCAATAAGCGACGGCGCAGCTGAGGCGTCTCCCCGGTCAGCAGCCGTTTTGCGACATACGGATACGCCACCTCCACAATCTTAAAACGAGGATTGAGGCTGAGCGCTAGCCCTTCTTGGGTAATTAGAGAGCGAATAATTAGGGCAAACTTAGCAGGCAAGCGGAACGGATACTCGTACATCAAGGCCGAAAACTGGTCAGTAATCGTTTTGAAGTTAAAGTCTCCTACACTTTCACCCAGCGCGTCTTTAAATACCGCCTCCAGCGCTGGAATGATTGGCCTAATATCGGTTTCGGGGGTTAAGAACCCCAGCTTGACAAAGTCTGTTGCTAGCTCTTGATAGTCGCTATTGATCAGATGCACCACTGAATCAACCAGGGTTTCTTTCATCTCCTGGCTCAGCTGATCCATCATGCCAAAATCGATGTAGGCCATCCGCCCATCTGCTAAAGCAAACAGGTTACCGGGATGGGGATCGGCATGGAAAAAGCCAAATTCTAGGAGTTGACGCAGCCCAGCCGTCACGCCTGTCTGAATGAGGGTATCGGTTGCCAGCCCTGCTTCTTGGATCCGCTGAGTGTCGTTTAGCTTAAAGCCGTTAATCCACTCTAACGTCAGCACATGCTGGCTGCTGTAACGCCAGTAGATAGACGGCACCTTAACGGTGAGGTCGTCTTGAAAGTTCGCTGCAAATTTCTCTGCATTGCGCCCTTCATTTAAGTAATCGATTTCTTCAAACAGTTTGCTGCCAAATTCATCCACTACCAACGTTAGATCATGCCCCAGATTCAGCGGCAGCCACGGAGCCATCCAGCCCGCTGCCCAGCGCATTAGATATAGGTCGAGCATGATTGTGGGCAGCAGGTTGGGACGCTGCACCTTGACAGCCACTTCTTCGCCAGAATGAAGACGGGCGCAATAAACCTGGCCCAAACTAGCGGCTGCGACTGGATCAGGAGAGATTTCGCTGTAGATGTCTCTCACCGCCCGGCCTAGCTCGTCTTCGATGATGTGGAAGGCGATCGCATTCGGAAACGGCGGCAGTCGATCCTGCAATTTCTCTAGCTCTACCAGGAAATCTTGCCGCACCAGGTCGGGCCGAGTAGAGAGCGCCTGCCCCACCTTGATAAAGGTAGGTCCTAGCCGGGTCAAAATAGTCCGCAGTTGAACCGCTCGCTTCAGCTTGCTGGCTTCAGCTTGATGAAACCAGTCGTCTAACTTGAGACCTAAAACAAATCCAAGAAATAGCCTAATGACATTGAATGACCGCCAAACCGCTTTCCACGGTCTACGGCTATAGTAGCGGGCGATCGCGATTGGATCGTAACGCCGCATTTGACTAGAACCAACCTGACCTGAACTAAGCTCATTCACGCCTTTTAACGCCCCTCTAACGGAGACCAACAACGAACGTCGTCACTCATTCGACCCTGACCGCAGATATCTAGCTTGACTCAATATATCTACACGCCAGGGTTCCCCTCCGGGAAAGTCCACATCGGTTGCAAAGCTATACTTTCAGACCAAGCTTCCCGATTCTTTTCATTCACTTAACTATAGTATAGAAAACTACAAACTTCTCCGCCTATAAAACTACAAGTTTCTTCAGGCTCATTCCATCAGGATCTATCTATGCCTATCGATTTTTTGGGGTGAAATCCCAGAGCATTGAGCCATTGGGGTCATTAGCTAGCTAAATCAGCCTAAGAACTTAACTAGATTGGGTGATGCGATCGCAAAATTTCGTTACTAAACTTAACAAAGTTTTGTCTGGCTCAGTCCGCCTCACCGCCCCATGGCTGGGTTAAAGGTGCTTTTTTGAAAGGGCTGAGTGAGAATAGGGAATCATAATGAATCAAAATAGTGAATCAAGTTGGATGAAAGCCCCGCTACCTAGAGCTTTCATCCAATCAAAACTCAATAGGAATTGGCCTCCTCGGGTACTGCCGGATGCAAGATTCCATTTAAGATGCGTTCTGGTCGCTGTGCATGTTTCCAGGCAAAGGCATGACGAAACGCAGCATCTTGGCAGGCTTTGAGCTGAGCAAAGTCGATGATATTGTGGGTTAGCAAGCTTTCATACTCAAACGGCAGACGCACGTTATGCAGTCCGGCATTGTCGGTGCAGATCGCAATGTCTACCCCCGCCTCGAAGCAGCGATCGAACACGACCTTCAGCTGATGTAAATCTTGCAGTGTTCCTGTCTTTAAATAAGTAGTAGGGCAAACCTCCAAACATTGACCTTGCCGAGCGACTTGAGGCAGCAGTTCGGGGTGCAGTAGCGGAATCTGGATGCCATGCCCAATTCGCATCAGGTAGGGCAACAGCTCAGGGTAGCAGCCGTCAACGGTTTCATAGACATGTCCCGTCGTTTTTAGCCCTAGCGATCGCGCGTAATCGTAGAGCTGGATCAACTCGTCGAGGCGATCGCGGTAATGCCCATCCCCCCCAGCCAAGTCGATGCCACACACATACTGCCCCATCTGGGCGGCCAGCTCGACAATGGCTCGGTTCACCTCATAGGGCAGGCGGGAGTGCATACACAGAATTTGACTGGTGGCGATCGGGTATTCGCTAAACTGACTGGCTTGCCCCACCACCTCCACAATCTGCGTCATCAAATCAATCCGCTCCGACTGGCTCAGATGCTCGGGCGTCCGCAGATAGGGCGTGTAGCGTAGCTCCAGATAGGCCAGGTTTTCAAACACATAGGCACCTCGCATCAGCCGATAAATGAAGTAAGGCAGCGTGTCCTGCGTCTGCACACGTTCCACTAACGTATGCAGTTCAAGATATTCTGCCAGAGTGTTGCGGGGTCTGGTGTAAAAGTCTTCAAACTCGGAATAATCTAGGAAGCGTTCTGCCAGATCTGGCTGGTTTCGTTGAAAATAACGCCACAAAATTCGCGGGACTACGGAGCCTCCCAAATGGCGATGCAACTCAGCGTATAGCGTCACAAGTACCTCTCAAAATAACCAACTGCACTCATTCATCTATCATTGACGCATTTATCAATTTTTAACATTGACATGGGTAACATAGCCTGACGATAATGGGAGTTTGCGCATTTATTTGAAAATTCTAGCAACCTTACGGCTTTGGCAAACGTTGTTGTAATTGGAGCCCAATGGGGCGATGAAGGAAAAGGCAAGATTACTGACCTGCTCAGCAAGTCAGCAGACATGGTCGTTCGTTATCAAGGGGGCGTTAACGCCGGACACACGGTAGTTGTACAGGGGCAGACCTTCAAGTTGCACCTGATTCCATCTGGAATTTTGTACCCCAACACGGAGTGCATTATTGGTTCAGGAACGGTCATTGATCCCCGTGTTCTATTACAAGAACTTGATCAACTAGCTGAGCTAGGCATCTCTACAGCAAACCTGCTGATTTCGGAAACCGCCCATGTCACCATGCCCTACCATCGGCTCATTGACCAGGCGTCCGAAGAGCAACGGGGTAGCCACAAAATTGGCACGACAGGGCGGGGGATTGGGCCAACCTATGCCGACAAGTCCGAGCGCATCGGCATCCGCATGATTGACTTGATGGATCCAGAAGGGCTGCGGAAACAGTTAACTTGGGCGGTTCAGCACAAGAACGTCATTCTTGAGAAGCTCTATGGCTTATCACCCCTTGATCCCAACGCGGTAATTGAAGAATACCTGGGCTACGCTGAACGGCTGCGTCATCATGTGGTCGATAGCTCACTGCGAATTTCGGACGCGGTGCAGCAGCGTCGCAACATCTTATTTGAAGGGGCACAGGGAACCCTGCTGGATTTAGACCACGGCACCTATCCCTATGTCACCTCTTCAAACCCAGTGGCAGGCGGTGCCTGTATTGGTGCCGGGGTGGGTCCAACCATCATCGACCGTGTCATTGGCGTCGCGAAGGCGTACACCACACGGGTAGGTGAAGGGCCATTTCCGACCGAGCTGAATGGAGAACTGGGAGATCTGTTATGCGATCGCGGTGCTGAATTTGGGACCACCACTGGGCGACGCCGCCGCTGCGGGTGGTTTGATGCTGTGATTGGCCGCTATGCGGTGCGGATCAATGGGCTAGACTGCCTCGCTATTACCAAGCTGGATGTGCTAGATGAGCTAGATGAAGTGAGCGTCTGCGTGGCTTATGAAATTGACGGACAGCAGTGCCGCGACTTTCCGAGTAATGCTCGTCGGTTTGCTCGCTGTCAGCCAATTTACAAAACGGTTCCCGGCTGGAAGCGCTCTACAGCAGACTGCCGCACTCTAGAAGATCTTCCTCGACAAGCCCTAGATTATCTCAAGTTCCTGGCAGAATTAATGGAGGTGCCGATCGCAATCGTGTCCTTGGGAGCAAGTCGGGATCAGACCATCATTGTCGAAGATCCCATTCATGGTCCTAAGCGCGCCCTGCTTTATACCAATGGCACCAGCTCGGCGGCAGACCTGTAGCTCGCGGTGGGAAACAGCAAAACCTGCCCCTTAAAACGCTAAGCTGTTCAACCTAGGCCATTCACTGGCCATTCAAGCGTCGAAAGCTTTCCACCTTAACGTTATCTACGAGCAAATCATGGAACTTACAGTTGAATGTAAAAAACGTCTGGACGACTCAAAGAGTAATGCTCTGCGGCGGGAGGGACAAATTCCAGCCGTGTTGTATGGACATGATGGAGCAAACTCGATTGCCGTCACCTTAGATACCAAAACCGCAGAAACCCTGGTCAAAAAAGCGGTCGTGAATAACACTGTGATCCAGCTCAATGTCACTGACTTGCCCTGGAATGGCAAAGCCCTATTGCGCGAAGTCCAAAGCCATCCTTGGAAACGCAACTTATACCATCTGAGCTTTTTCTCGATTGGCAGTCAAGCCAGCGTAGAAGTAACGTTGCCCCTGCACTTTATTGGTGAAGCGGTAGGCGTAAAAGTTGGCCGAGGAACGCTAGATACCAACATCAACGAAATTACGGTGCAGTGTGCTCCTGACAAAATTCCTAATTCGATTGAGATTGATATCTCTGCCCTCGACTTGGGTGATGCCTTGCATGTCAATGAACTAACGATGCCTGAAGGCGTTAGGGCAGTAGGAGAAGGCGATCGCGTCGTCGTTTCGGTGCTGCAATCTAGAGGCGCTGGCGCTGACTCTGACGAATCAGAAGACGCTGAATAAGCTAGAAATCCAGCTCTAGCGTTACCAACCGCTAACGCTAGAGCTGGCTCAGCTCGCTGATTTTAGCCGCTGATTTTAGCCATAGGGGCGCAAAGCTTTGCGCCTCTATTCGTTAGTGTTTTTATTAATACTTACCCCATGACTGACTCCAACCTGCCGTCTCTCATTCAGCAAATGCTGAAACCAGAGTTCTACCCTGACTTAGGATCTTTTGCTGCGGCTGATGCTCCTATTGAGCTAATCCAAACTCACATTTCCTATGTGCTGCTAACGGGAGATTATGCCTACAAAATTAAAAAGCCGTTAAACTTTGGCTTTTTGGACTACTCCACCTTAGAGAAGCGGCAGCATTTTTGCGAAGAAGAACTGCGGCTGAATCAGCGGGCTGCCGCCGAGCTATACCTAGCGGTGATCCCCATCACGCAAGAGGCAGGGGATGGAGCGCCTAAATTTCGGCTGGGTGGCTCCGGTGAGATCGTTGATTATGCCGTCAAAATGCAGCAGTTTCCCCAAGACACGCTGTTAACCGAACTGTACGAGCGCGGCGAGCTCAGCGAAGCGCTGCTGCAAGAGTTGGCAGCGGTGATTGCCAAGTTCCATTTGGGAACTACCACAAACGACTATATCTGCAGCTTTGGTGAGGTGTCGCAGGTGCGGCAGGCGTTTGATGAGAACTACGAGCAAACCGAGCAATATATTGGCGGTCCCCAGACGCAGACGCAGTTTGACCAAACGCGTACCTATAGCGATCGCTTCTTTGCCGACCATGAAGCGCTGTTTACCGACCGGATCAAACATGGCCGAATTCGCGAGTGTCATGGGGATCTGCACCTGCGCAACATTGCCTACTGGAAGCAGCAGTTTTTTCTATTCGACTGCATTGAGTTTAATGAACCCTTCCGCTTTGTCGATGTCATGTATGACGTTGCCTACATCGTGATGGATTTAGCAGCTCGCCAGCGTCCCGATCTGAGTACCGTATTTCTCAACGCCTATGTAGAGCAAACAGGCGACTGGGAAGGACTACAAGTGCTGCCGATTTATGTGAATCGGCAAACCTATGTGCGTGCTAAAGTCACCTCATTTTTACTCAACGACCCAACGGTGCCCGCAGACGAGAAGCAAACGGCATCGGACACCGCTGCGCTGTACTATCGGTTGGCCTGGGCCAGCACCCAGCCGCAAACAGGACGGGTATTCCTTATGAGTGGGCTGTCGGGGGCGGGCAAAAGCACCACTGCCCGTCAGCTTGCCCGCCGGGTTGGGGCGATCCACCTGCGCTCTGATGCAGTTCGCAAGCACTTAGGCGGTGTTCCGCTAGACCAACGCGGCGATGCGGCGCTCTACACCCCCGAGATGACGCAGAAAACCTATGAGCGGCTGCTCACGTTGGGACTGGCACTGGCTCAAAACGGCTACACCGTCATTTTGGATGCGAAGTACGATCGCGGCTCATTGCGGCAAGAGGCGATCGCCCAAGCAGCCGCTCATCAGCTGCCCTTACAAATCCTGCATTGCACGGCTCCGCCAGAGGTGTTGAGCGAGCGCGTGCGCCAGCGCACAGGCGACATTGCCGACGCCACCCCCGACATTTTGGCCGCCCAGTCATTTGAGCCGTTTACACCCGCCGAATCAGCGTATGTTAAAACTCTAGACACCACACAGAATATAGAAGCAGCGCTAAATCTTTTACTGGCATAACCCATGACCAACGATGGATTTACAGTCGGGCTAAAACTCTGGATTGTCTTTATGGTTGCCTTTGTGCTGCTACGATATCCGGTGGTCTTCAGTATCTTTCTAGGCGCCCTAGCTGGGTGGGCCGGTGGAACTATTGCGGCGTATCTCAAACAGGCCAAACCGATTGTCCAAACCGATCGGCCCAGCCAACTATCGGGGCTGTCTAAACGGCTGACCAGTCAACTTGGCTGGCGTCAAGATGCTGCCGACGCCAACGCTGCTCGCAAAGAACAGGCCAGCGATCGCGCCAGTCGCCAGGGGTGGATGGGGCGGCGTAAACCGCCCTCGTTTCGATCCCGTCGGTAGCCGCTAGGGGCTTTAAGGCTGCCGCTAATGTGCCAGTTCTGTGACCACGCCGGGTAAGCCTTCCTGAGAAACGGGCTGGTTGAAGAGCACCATAGTAGTGGTCTGGTTGGCTTCAAACCCAATGCGCTCGTAGAATTTTTGTTGATTGGTCGTCATCAGATACACCCGCTCAACTCGGTTGACATCCGGGTGCATCAGCACCGTTTCCACCAACTTACGCCCCAGCCCAGCGCCCTGATAGTCTGGATGAATTAGCACATCCCAAATTGTGGCGCGGTAAATCCCATCTGACGTGGCGCGGGCAAACCCGATCAGGCGATCGCCATCCCAGGCCGTTACGACTGGGTTACTGTGAGCGATCGCGATCTGCAAGTCTTCTATGCGCCGATCCTGCGCCCAAAATGCTGTCACCTGAAATAAACCCTGAAGCTGGCGGAAGTCGATATCACGACCCCCTTCACGGGCACCTTCACGACCACCCAGGATTCGTGAGTTTTGATCGTGAACACAAAATTGAACGTGACTACAATCCATTCTGCCTAAACTTCCCTCCCCTGTAGAACCGACACAGTTTTCAATCGTTTGGCGTCCCAAACTCAACTCGATCCTGGCCATATCAATAAAATTGCTGCCCCTGCTGCTGCATCTTTACAAAAGCTGCTGGTGCATTTACGAATCTTAATTGAGAAAAGCAGATGCTGAGACTTATTTTTTGACGGCGATCGCCACTTGGGAACCGCGCCCCAGAAAATCGGTGAAGTGGCGCTCACCGCAACCCGACCAAATCAGCCTCTAGCTTAAAGTTAGATCCTCCTTCTACACTTCACCCTGAAGGGTCATCTAGGTTGGGGGTTTTAAACGGTAGCCCTGCTTACAGAGTTGACCTTGATTGCCCAAGAATTGCCCAAAAGCCGCCCAAAAACGGTCACAATTAGGTCGTTAAGGGCAATAATCATGACCGTGGCAGATTTAATCAGTGCTGACTAATTAGTACTAAAGTACTAATTAAGAATTTAGGGCATAATAGAGTCATTGGATGTAGAAGCATATGAGTCTAAACACAGTGACGTTGGTCGGTCGTGCTGGGCGCGATCCGGAAGTGAAGTACTTTGAATCGGGTAGCGTGGTCTGCAACTTTACGTTGGCTGTGAATCGACGTAGCAAAAACAGTGACGAACCCGATTGGTTCAGTTTGGAAATGTGGGGGCGCACCGCAGAGGTGGCCGCTAACTATGTCCGCAAAGGCAGCTTGATCGGCGTCAGTGGCTCGCTGAAGTTCGATAGCTGGAAAGACCGTGCCACTGGAGCCGATCGCACCAGTCCAATTATCCGAGTCGATCGGATGGAACTGCTTGGCTCTAAGCGAGATAACGAGGCCGGTTCCAGCAATAGCTACGCAGATGACGAATTTTAGCGTCTAAACAGAAAGCCCGATAGTCACCCGCTGCCCGCTAGGCGGCTGTTCGCCTCAACATGGCCATGCAAATTTCCCACTTTTTACATGCTGCCGTGGTGGTTTATGACTTAGCCCAGGCAGAGCATTTTTACGGCACTGTACTGGGGCTGCCCAAGGTAGATCGAGCCTTACGCTTTCCTGGTGCGTGGTATCAGCTGGGAGCCGGACAAATCCATTTGATTGCCGACAATCCCGGCTTCACGCCCCCCCAAGCGTCTGCTCAAGCCGCTAAGTGGGGTCGAAATGCCCATCTTGCTCTAGCCGTGGTAGATTTGCCAGCGGCCAAACAACATCTCCAAGCTCACGGCTACGAGGTACAGCTCAGCGCTTCTGGTCGCTCTGCCCTATTTGTGAAAGACCCGGACGGGAATGTAATTGAGTTGAGTGAGTAAACCACTGCCTATGCTTCCCCGGCGGATCAAAATCTGCGGTATCACAAAATCCGAACAAGGGCAGGCGATCGCCCAACTGGGAGCAACGGCGCTTGGGTTTATCTGTGTTCCAGTTTCTCCGCGCTATGTGACGCCCCAGCAGATTCGGCTGATGGTCGATGTCTTGCCTGTAAACCCAGTCACGGGGCAGCGAGTGGATCGAGTCGGGGTGTTTGTCGATGCAACGGCGGCAGAAATTGAGCAGGTGGTGGCGATCGCTGAACTCAATTCGGTGCAGCTCCACGGCAATGAATCGCCTGAGTTTTGCCAACAGGTGCGGGCTGTTTTGCCCAAAATTGAACTGATTAAAGCGGTGCGGGTGCGCGATCGGCTTGCCCTAGAGCAGGCTCATGCCTATACGGCGGTGGTTGATACCTTGCTGCTAGACGCCTATCATCCCCATTTGGATGGCGGCACTGGCGCAACGCTGGATTGGCAGACCCTACAGCAGTTCCATCCAGCCTGTCCCTGGCTCCTAGCGGGAGGACTCACCCCTGACAATATCAGGACTGCCCTTCAACAGCTGCAACCCCACGGGATCGATTTATCGAGCGGTGTAGAACGCGCCCCCGGGGACAAAGACTTGGCCAAAGTGGCGCAATTATTTGAACGGCTGAGCTGAGCGATCCCTAACTTGACTACAACATTTTTTTATTTTCAGTAAAAATATATGGTTTGACAGCTAAAATCATCCGATCTAACTCAGTTTTGTTGCATCTGAGTAGATCGTGTCCCCATAATTCATCTGTGTTATCGGAGCAATCGGTTGCAAGGTCTTCTCCGATCTGTTCAAAGTTCTTTTTAATATCACTTTTTAACATCTCTGGTTCAGAAAATACTCCGAGAATAAAGACTCTATCTTCTAAATCGCTTGGAATATGTTGCTTTACATAAGTTAATCGATCTTCATTCTGATCAAAATCAATCAGCAAGACAATTATTCTTTTTGAAAATCTTCGCATTTCAGAGACATGATTCTCTGTAAAATTACTCACTACTTTTTCCCAACCATTCGCGATCGGTAAAATTTGAATCACAGGCTCATTAACGTTTGAGTTGACAATGAATCCATTGGCAATTTGGCGATTAGCATCATCTTCGGGCAAGATCAGAACATGAGGTTGATACTTATTCACACTCATAATTCTATGTCGCCACGAATCAAAGTATCTACCAGATCACCACTGACGGTTAGATCACTGAGCAGCCTAATCAAGGTTGGCTCTAGGTGACTTTTTCGGTCGAGTACAAAGGTGTTTTCATCTGAGAACTTTCGGATCGCTTCCTCATTGTGAGAGGTTACTATGATCTGACCAGTGTTCTTAAATGAGCGTCTGAGAGATGTAATAAAATGTCCAACTTCTGACAGGGAAAGATAGTTATCAGGTTCATCCCAAAAACAAAAAAGTGGGCCGTAGTATTTGTTAGCAGCTAAGACGACAGCACAAAGAAAAAAGCATTTTTCCCCATCAGATAAGTCTCTAAAGTCAACACTTAGATTGGCACTCTTTGCTTCAAATCGAACAATCATGCTTTTAGAGTCTTTGCCGATCTGTTCATTTAGAAAATCTTGAATGTCAGGCATAACTTCTCGGAGGTATCTGTCAGCCTGTGTGTAGGCGGCAGGGTAGCGACTAAGTAATCCAGAGAACCACTCCGCAAAATTTGAACCGTCTCGCTTTGGTTCTAATGTTTCTCCATTAGAGCCTCCAGTCATCAAGCTCGGAATCGGGGCTAAAATGATCATACGTGCAAGCCAAATCTTGAAAATACGAAGTGGATCAGTCTCTGCTTGCTCCTGAATCACCGGAAGAGCAATAAGATGCCAATCAACCAAAAACTGAGCCTCAAGGTTTCGTGAGCTAGTGTGAAGGGTGACTTGGGCTTCCGTGCGAGAGTAAATTGGATTTCCTGCAATTAACAGTTGTTCTTCACAAACTCGAAGCTCTCTAAAGTTTTCTGGCAATTCTAATGCAAGGACATATTTATATAGTTTCCCATCAAGTAATACTTCGATTTCAAATCGAATTGGCACATCAGACCTGCCTCGATTGAAATCGTTTGGATTAATAGGACCCTTTCCCCTGTCATCCAGGTCGCGCATCCTATTAATGCCTCGACCGATACTTTGAAGTACTTCCAATGCACGGGCGATAGTTGATTTACCTGTACCGTTTTTACCAATTAAAAGGGAAGATGGCATTTCTTTGAGAACCAGCTCGAAGTTCTCTAGGCATCTGAAGTTATGTACATATAATCTTTGGAGCATAGAAAAATACTTCCGAGGAGTGGAACACGAAAAAAAGTTGATCAGCCTAATCAACCAATCTACACTACCAGCAGTTCTAGAAAATTCACAATTGCAGCAACTCTAATGGGAGTCTAATGGTCTAATGGAGTGCGCTGTATAGATCTCTCATTCCGGAGATTTATACTCCTGCTGCCTGCTTAGGCCAGGTGAAATAGAACGTAGCACCTGCTGCTTCAGCCGAATCTACTCGGATAGAACCGCCTTCTCTCTCTACGGTCTTTTTGACAATAGCTAACCCGACGCCAGTATTTTCTCTGGTATCGCGCGCTTGAAGCGTTTGAAAAATGGCGAAGATTTTGTGGTGATAGTCTGGGTCGATGCCAGGGCCATCGTCGGCAACGGCAAATTCAACCCAATCGCCTTGATCTTGAACTGAAATCTGAATTTGGCCATCGTCTCGATCGTGATGTTTGATGCTATTGCCAATTAGATTGGCAAAAACCTGTCTTAGGGGCATCCGTTTGGTCATCAGCGTTGGCATATCTGGGGCAACGTGAACCGTAAAGGCATCCGGTGGGTCGAGCGAGTCGATCACGTCTGCTAACAGGTCAGCTACGTCAATTTGCTCCGTTGTCGTTTGAGTGCGCCCAACTCGAGAATATTCCAACAAGCCGTTAATTAATGCTTCCATGCGGTGAACCCGCCCTCGCAATAGCCGCATTTGCTGCTGGTTTTCTTCAGGTAGCTGTCCGGCGAGGTCTTCTTCGATCCATTCCGAGAGGTTGGCGATCGCCCGCAGTGGAGCCTTTAAATCGTGAGAGGTCACGTAGGCAAATTGCTCTAGTTCTTGGTTGCGATCTTCTAGGGCGGCGTTAACCTGTTCTAAATTGGCGGTGAGCTGAGACAGCCTATCGGCTCGGCTCTGGAGTTTTGCTTCGGTTTCTTGGAAGTCGGTAATATCGCGAATAATGGCAATTAGCCGCTGATCGATTTGCATCTCGCTGAGCGAAATCTCAATCGGGAAGGTAGAGCCATTTTTACGAATGCCTGTAGTTTGCCAAGGACGATTGAGCTGAATGGAGTGACTGTTCCAAAACCGTGGAGGTAGGTCATTGGTCTGAGGAAGGTTGCTATGAGGGGCAGCATGAAGGGTACTGTGAGAGGCGATCGCCGTTTCAGCCAAAAGTAGCCCCAACGGTTCTCCAACCACTTCCAACGACTCATAGCCAAACATAGCAGTGGCCGTGGCATTAAACAGCTCGATTTTGCCCTGGGCATCCAGCGTCAACACCCCATCGACCACGTTGGTTACGATTGCCTTCAGCAATGTATTGCTCTCTCGCAGCTCCTGCTCACGGCACTGCAACTGATCGTCAACGCGGCTAAACAGGTAAAGTGCCGCCAGTGACCCTAGCAAGCTAACCCCAGCCGTGAATCCCAAGATGTAAGTTGTCAGCTCTTGTAGAGTTTGCCGTTGCTCGATATAGGCTGTCAGCGTGCGCTGTTCTGTTGCCCGGATGCCACCCACCTGCTCCCGAATGCGATCCATGGTTTGCCGATTGCGGTAGAGCAGCGTTTTCAACAGCTGCGCTTTGGTCGCGAGTGTCTCCTGCGCGTCTACCACAGCAATAATTTGCTCCAAGATGCTTAGATCTTGCAGGACTAAGTTCTCGATCGCTTTAAAGTCCTGCAGGCGAGCTGGGCTGGTCTGCGTTATTTGCTCTAATTGCCGCAGGATTTTGGGCAAATTAGCCTCAGCCTGTTGATAGGGAGCCAGGTAGAGGACGTCATTCGTAATGCTATAGCCCCGCACGCTAGTTTCGGCATTGAGCAGTTTAATTAAAAGCTGATCCATCGTTGAAATGGTCTGCGTCGTTCGATCAATCCGCTGGCGAATATCAAGGATATTTTGGCGTGACCAAATCCATGCGCTTAACGTAACGGCCAGACAAGCTACAGGGATAGCAACCACGATCGCGCCACGATAACGCACTGGTAGGTTATCCCACATAGCATGCAGTTTTTTAGAAAGGGAGGCTTCTGGTGTTGCGGGTTGCATCAAAGGTTCTATAAATGTAGTTATCTGTAGATATATTTAGAATTATCCCAAAGTCAAGATAGCCCTCACCCTTTTCATGTATGCCGAAGGCTTTAAGCCCTCTCCCAAGCGGGGAGAGGGACTTCAATCCGGCTCCCCTTCTCCCTCAAAGGGAGAAGGGGTTGGGGGATGAGGGCAAGCCTGCTCAAAAGTGTCCGACCTATTGCCTTAATATACCTAGAGTGATAGTTCTGGGCAGCCAGAGGCGTTAGTTTTCCTTCCTTGGGTGGATGCTGAGGCTATCGACATCCTCCATAATCGTGAAATAGAAACCATCGATTGTAATAGAAATGAATGTTAAGGAATTGGCAATGAGCGAGATTAGTGTAACTCTCATTGAAGATCATGACCTTACACGCGTTGGGCTGAGGGCTGGCTTGCAGCGGCAGGAAGGGATTCGGGTGATGGGTGAAGCGGCCAACGCGGCTTCCGGTCTAAAAATGTTGGAAACCATGAGACCCGATGTGGCGATCGTGGATATTGGTCTGCCTGATATGGACGGGATTGAATTGACCCGTCGGTTTCGAGGAATGCAGGCGGCGAGTGAGAATGGGTCTAATACGAAAGTATTAATTCTGACCATGCACGACAGTGAGGATTCTGTACTGGCGGCATTTGCAGCGGGTGCAGATTCGTATTGCATGAAGGACATTAGTGTCGATAAGTTGGCAGAAGCGCTAAAGGCGACTCATGGCGGCAACTCCTGGATTGATCCGGCGATCGCCAGCATCGTTTTGCGGCAAATGCGGCAGAGTGCTCCTCAGTCGGCAGCAATCGACGAGGTAAAGACGATTAGCATTGGCGGGATTGAGCCAGATGTCGAGCAGCTATTGGAAAGCTCTCCGCTAACAGAACGGGAACTAGAAATTTTGGAGCTAATTGTGGGTGGATGCAGCAATGCGGCGATCGCCGAAAAGCTCTACATCACTGTGGGCACCGTTAAAACCCATGTTCGCAATATTCTCAACAAACTCTGTGCTGACGATCGGACGCAGGCTGCCGTTTTGGCGCTGCGGTCTGGATTAATCAGCTAATCAAAAATTAGACGGTTTAGATTGGTGGTGGCATGGGTAACCTGCAGCTCCGCACTCCATCAATACATCTCACGTTCTAAAAACCCTCTAAAGCAGTTCTGTTATTTATGAATGAACAAAAACAGTCGGCGCGCTGATGATTATCGGCAGCGCAGAAGATAG
>JAYUYI010000650.1:0-2966 GCA_043752545.1 Thermoleptolyngbya sp. | reverse complement strand
CTAAATTAGTCTGGATTGAGCACTATACGCCAGGGTTTGAAGCGTCAACCGGCGCTGATTTTAGCCAGGTGACGTTTGACTGGCAAGACGGGCATCCTACTCATCCTCAGTGGCAGGCGATCGCCTCCGAAACGGTTCAAGTCTTAATCAATCAGGAGTTACAGCGGGTGTCTGCGTAAACAGCGAGGACTGGGGTTGGAATGGACAATTCCAGTCGATCGATTTGTCACTTTCTTATGTAAGCTGTAAGAGGACTTCAGGAATAAAATGTTTACATAAGAAGCGCGTAATGGACTCCAACTCAGCAGACCCAGGTTCTCCGGCCTTATCTAAGCTCCAGCTGCGAATTGGCAAACTGTCTTTGGCAGAGCAGCGATCGCTGCATCACTGGCTAGGCGAACGGATTGCCAGTCACGAAGCCATCGCCGCGCTGGCGTCCATCACCCCACGAACCGGGCGCGAGGTAGTAGATCAACGGCGGCTGGGGCGAGTGACCTATCAACTAGAACTAGTGCGCTGCGGCAAGCCCAACTGCCGCTGTGCCATTCCGGGTGAGCGACCGCACGGGCCCTATTGGTATCTCTATCGCTGGAATGGGCAAAAGGTGGTGAGTGAATATGTGGGGAAGGTGTTGCCCGATGTGGGGCTGGATGCCGCAGGGCAGTAGTCCGAATAGTTTTTTAACAGAAAAACTATCCGGACTACTGTAAGGAATTCTCATCAAAATCGATCTGTAAGATCTGGTAGCTGTGAATTATCCCTGCATCCAGCCTGCCTGCTACGCTAAAGCAAAAATTTTGCTAACGTTGCTGCTAAAGGTGCTGGCAGATTGCCAGGGAACAACGGCGAGTAGATCACCTGTTTGAGAAATTTGAACCCCATCGGCACTATCTGCAAACGTCAGACCCTGAGTGCTGCCTACCTGTAGCTTGGTTGCACCGAGCTTAAAGCCTTTGATGGTGGCATGTCCGGTTCCAGAGTTCAACACAATCGTTGTGGCATTGCTGCGGATCCAAATTGTGTCTAACCCTGTGCCGCTATTGATTAGGTCTGTGCCGCCATTGCCATAGATCGTGTCGTTGCCTGTGCCGCCCACAATCGTATCGGCTTGAGTGCCGCCATAGATCAGGTCATCACCAGCCCCACCGTTGAGGCTATCGGTGCCACCATTGCCGTGGAGGGTGTCGTTGCCCGTGCCGCCCACAATGGTATCGGCTTGAGCGCCACCATAGATCAGGTCATCACCAGCCCCACCGTTGAGGATATTGGCTCCCCCATTACCATAGAGGGTGTCGTTGCCAGCTCCACCCAAAATGCGATCGCTTTGAGCACCGCCATAGAGCGAGTCGTTCCCGGCATTGCCAAACAGAGAATCGGCACCACCATTGCTATAGAGCTTATCATTGCCATCTAACCCGGTGAGGGTTTCGGCTGCGCCTGTGCCATAGAGCTTGTCATTGCCCAGCGTTCCGGCAAACAGCCCCAATCCAGGAAGGGATGCAAGTTCTGGACTGTAGAACCAGCGATCGAACAGCCCATCCAAATTCTTACGGCTAACGTCTTCGGCCACCCCAATGAAATCTTCAGGTAGGACATTCTTGCCCTCGAAGCGCGCAAAATAAGTCTGCAATGTATCGAAGAAAGCGCGATCGCCAATGTCTAATCGCAGGGCATGTAAACCCAATGCTCCCCATTCATAGACGCCCGGATTAAACAGGGTCGTTGGTGTGGGTTCTCCAGGTGGAGTAACAATAGCAAAACGCTCGGAGATGTAGTTGTATTGATCTTTGACCCAGGTATCTAATGCGCCGCGACCTTGACTATGTTCGACCCACAACCCTTGAGCATAGGCGGCAAAGCTTTCATTTAGCCAGATATCGCTCCAGTCTGCTAAGGCAACGCTATTGCCAAACCATTGGTGAGCTAGCTCATGGGCGACCGTCTCTTCTGTAAACTGACCTCCACCCAGCGAGTCAATTCCAAAGATGGATAGGGTTTGGGTTTCTAGGGCGGCACCTGTTTCTGCGTTGACGACCACAACGCCATAGGTCTCAAACGGGTAGGGGCCAAAGGTGTCGCTAAAAAAAGCCATCATCTCTGGCTGCAAGTCAAACGGCTCAAGTAGCTCTTCTGGCACTCCTTCAGCAAAATAGTTGCGGATTGGCACCCCGTTGACCACCCCGTCTGTTTCGATATTAAAGCCATCGTAGATATTGATGGTGCTCAGATAGCTCACCATCTCGTCACGCGCTTCAAATAGATAGGTGGTGGTAGCACCGTTGTCGATGGTTTGCTCAAGCACCCCATTGGCGGCCACCTCATAGGGTTCAGGAACGGTAATCCGAAATGTATAGGCGGCTCGGTCGAGGGGATGGTCGTTGACCGGGTAAAAGTTGGCCGCGCCATCGGGTTCACTCAAGACAAAATTGCCGCCATCAAATATCACCCATCCGGTTGGCACTTCAAAGGTAAAGGCAACCGAATTAATGGGTTGAGGCGAACCGTTGTAGTCTACAACCACGGTAAACGCCTCACCGTTGGCGATCGCCTCCATGGGCGTAATCGTCAGCTCTTGTCCGTCACGGCTAAAGGTAGCTGGCTTGCCATCCACCGTAATGCCTTCAATCTCAAACCCAATAAAATCTAAATTGAAGCTGCTTAAATTTTGTGTGGCGTTGGCGGCGATCGTAGTCGTCGCATCTAGGGCGCTGGTACTAATATCAACGACGTTCAAATCAAGGGTATATTTCTGAACGTCATACCCCCCATTGCCAAAGTTGGGATAGAACGAATCACCTACGCCGGATGTGCCTGGTTTTGGTGTGGCGATCGCCTTGGCCGTAGCAGTCATATCGATTGTTACATCTGTTGCATCGAACGCTTTAGCAGACGAGCGAGACAGAGAGGTGCCTAAACCAAGCTGCTGACAGAGAATACACATAGGGGAAGATTTGATAAATGTGACT
>JAYUYI010000649.1:0-2971 GCA_043752545.1 Thermoleptolyngbya sp. | reverse complement strand
ATGCCATCTTAGGAGCAGGCATTTCGGAGGACAACATTCCTGTTTTGAAGAATCGCAAGCGCCGCACCTTAAACTCACCTGCCGAGCACTCTACACCTCAATCGCAGTCGGCTCAAGAGAGTGGGGTAGGCGCGACCGCAGATACTTCAGCCCGTTCAACCCAATCTCAATCTTTTGGCAACATCACGATTAGCGGCAGCAGTAATCCTTTCAATAACATTCAGTCGGGAGGCGATGTCTCGTTCAACCAAACATCATCGCAGAGCAGCGGCAGTACTGATCTGCAAGCAGCACTAGAAGCGTTGGTGAAGCTGAAACAAGATGTTTCTGCCACAGATGCACTCAGTACATTCATTAAGAAAGACACAGAATCAAAAATCGATATGCTTCAGGAAGAGTTGCAAAAGTCCAAGCCTGATAAAAGCTTTACCGATGAAGTAGTAGCAGCCCTCAAAAAGGGTTTAGAAGGAGTTGTGACCCTTGCTGAACCCGTCGCCAAAGTGGCTGCACTCGTTGCCCAAGTCTGGACTCCTCTGCTATGAATCCAGATGCCAATCCCATTTCTTTGGGAGAACAGATTGCTAACCAGCAGCAATCCCTGGGGGATGTGCGGGTGGAGGGTGATGGCAACGTGTTCAATGTCATCCAAGGAAGGGATGTCCAGGTTGTTAACCTAACGGTTTACGATTGCATTCCTGAAAGTGTAAGCCAGCTAGCTACTCGTGCTCTGCCGTCTGCAATCCAGCAAGATGCTCGGTTTCGGAAGGTCTTACTGAATAAGGTCAAAAAGTATTGGGTTCAGGATGTTTTAGAAAAATCGCTTCATACCCAAGTACTCGTTGAGTTGGGTTTAGAGGAGCGCTTAGATGCAGTCGAAGATTCATTCAATCGTCTTCAGTCCATCTCAGAAGAGGTCAAACGTTCCTCACTGGACACTAAAAACGTTTCCCAGGTGTTTCACCAGATGGGCGAGGGACGTACCTTACTGATTTTGGGAGAGCCGGGAGCTGGGAAAACAATTACCTTACTGCGACTCGCCAAAGATTTGGTTGCGCGGACTGAGCAGGATATAAGCCAACCCATTCCACTTGTCCTCAACTTGTCTTCCTGGGTCATCAAACAGATGGCGATCGCCAATTGGCTTGTTGAAGAACTCAATAGTAAGTATCAGGTGTCTAAAGACCTGGGCACAACCTGGATCAACAATCAACAATTAGTGCTGTTGCTCGACGGGTTGGATGAGGTGAAGGCAGAATGTCGAGAAGCTTGTGTCCGGGCGCTCAATCAATTTGTGCAGAACTACGGCCAAACCGAAATCGTGATTTGTAGCCGTCTGCAAGATTACGAAGCCCTTTCCACGCGGCTGCAATTACAAGCAGCCTTGTATATCCAGTCATTGCAGCCTGATCAGGTTGATCAGTATTTAGAGCAGGCGGGTGAGCCGCTACAGGTATTAAAGATCTTGTTGCGGCAGAACGAAACTTTACAGGAGTTGGCGCGCTCGCCGCTGATGCTGAGTGTCATGAGTTTGGCGTATCAGCGTAAAACTCCTGAGGAGATTCCCCATGCTGGCTCAATGCAGGAGATTTGTCAGCAGTTGTTCGATGCCTACATTCAACAAATGTTGCGGCGGCGGCAAGGCGGACGCTACTCAGAGGCGCAGACCGTGCATTGGTTAACTCAGTTAGCCCAACGCATGGTTGAAGATGGGCAAACTATTTTCTTGATTGAGCGGATGCAACCGAACTGGTTAAAGCTGGGAAATCAAACGTTACTGTATCGCATCGGTTTGGTTGTAGTGAGTGGCTTGAGTGGAGGCTTGATGTTTGGACTAACCGGAGGGTTAAGCGGAGGGCTAAATTGCGACAGCCAGTCTAGTTTAAGCGTCCGTTGGGCAGATGGCTTGCAGTGGGGATTGGTGCTGGGCTTGTTGGGTGGCGGAGTCAGTGCGTTGAGCGTGGCAATCGGAAAAGGAGAGATTAAACCCGTTGAGACTTTTCAACTCTCCTGGGCTGTCTTTACCAAAAGCTTGAATAGTTGGTCTACGTTGCGAACAGGTTTGATAGGAGCCGCGATCGGTGCTGTAGGGGGCGGGTTATGTGCGTGGCTAACCCACTCATTGATCCTGGAAGGAATTTTGTTGGGTCTGTTCTGGGGTTTGGGGTTTGGCTTGATGCTCGGCGTGAGTTCGGGGTTGGCAGGTGTGGAAATTGAAGCGAAAACAGTTCCTAATCAAGGCATCTGGCGATCGACCCTAAATGCTGCTTGGATTGGGTCAAGTTTTGGGTTGATCATTACCCTGTTGGCTGTACTTGGATTTACGCTCATGGGGTTGAATGAGACTTGTCAATGGATCGCGGCTCCCTTGATTTTGGTTGGATTTGGTGGACTCGGCACGGTGGTGAATTTAGCGGGGCGAGCCTGCCTGCGGCATCTGACCCTACGGCTTGCTTTGTGGAGTCAGGGTATAATGCCCTGGAACTATACTCGATTTTTGAATAGTGCTGTTGGAGATGTCTTTTTGCAACGGGCAGGAGGCAGCTATTTTTTTATACATCGGATGCTCCTGGAGCATTTTGCTCAGATAGAATCTCAGCGGAAGTAGTTTTTTCGCAAGAGCAACTGTAGAGGGGATTAGTTTTAATTGATATAGCAAGTAGAGATTCACGATGCCGAACATCAATGAGCCATACAGGATTCTGTTCCTTCGGCTAGATCCTGGAAGCAAAGAAAATCGAGCTTTACAAGGTGAAGAGCTTGCACGGATTTATCAGGCGATCGCTAAGTCTGATTTATTTGAGGTTAAGGATTTAGACAAGTCTACTCTCAGTGAAATTATTGGGGAACTCGTTGAATTTGATCCTGATGTGGTTCATCTCAGTGGGCATGGCACAAAAAATGCTCTTTTAATGCCTAACTACTCAAACACTGAAAATGAGGAAGCAAAGAATTCAACGTTTCTCTCTCAGGC
>JAYUYI010000648.1:0-2972 GCA_043752545.1 Thermoleptolyngbya sp. | reverse complement strand
CTAGGGTATCACAGGGCGAGAGCACTCGACTTGAGGGGATTTGCCGCTATCTAGCGATCGCCCTAAATTACTGTGAGCAGCGGTCATTCCAGTGCGATTATCAGGATCATCCGATGTATGTAGCAAGGGAGATAGCGTGGAAAGCGATCGGATGCTGGGTGTTGCCATTTTGGGTCTGGGGCGATGGGGAGTTAATTTACTGCGAAATTTTTTGACCCATCCTCAGGTTCGGGTAATGGCGATCGCCGATCCTCAAGTTGATCGGTTGCAGGCGGTGGCGCAGCAGTTTTGTCTCAGCCCCCAAATAATCCAGGTGGCAGACTGGCAGCAGGCTCTCGCCATCAGCGGCATCGAAGCGGTGGCGGTAGCGACCCCTGCCAGCACCCATGTGACGCTGATTCGGGCAGCTCTGGAACGGCAGTATCATGTGCTGGCCGAAAAACCGCTGTCGTTAAATGCCACCGAGGCCGTTGCGCTCTGCCGTTTAGCCACCCAGCAGCAGCGCCAGCTAGTCGTAGACCACACCTATCTATTTCACCCAGCCGTCAGGCGCGGTCAGCAGGCTGTAAAAGAGCTAGGCCATTTGCGCTACGGATATGCTACTCGCACACATTTAGGGCCAATCCGCACCGATGTGGATGCCTTGTGGGATCTGATGATTCATGACCTCACGATTTTCAATTACTGGTTGGGGGCAGTGCCTTGTGCGCTCCAGGCACAGGGCACCGTGTGGTTGCAGCCCGAGGGCAGGGTGCAGGGTGCAGAGGCGCTAGCGTCTAACGCTCAGGGTTTATCCGACTTGGTGTGGGTGAAGCTGCTGTACCCATCGGGGTTTCAAGCTTCAATTCACCTATGTTGGGTCAATGCAGACAAGCAGCGCCGCCTAGGTGTGGTGGGCGATCGCGGCACCTTAGTGTTTGATGAACTGGCCGCCCATCCGCTGATCTTGCAGCAGGGACACCTAGAGCACAGCTCTCAAGCCGCAGCCCCAAACTGGAGGCCAACCCCTGTGCAGCAGCAAGTTCTAGACGTTGAGCCGCTAGAACCCCTCTGGCAACTGTGTGACCACTTCGTCCACTGCGCCCGCCATAACCGCCCCTCCGATATTTCCTCAGGCTGGATGGGCGTGCACCTGGTTCGCCTCTTAGCAGGATTGACGCGATCGCTACACCAAAATGGAGCCATTGTGCAAATTGAACCATCGTCGTTTGAAGACTTTGAGAACTCTTAGCAACCGCTACTCAAGTGCCAAAATCACCCCTGGTGCTTAAGTTAGCCGATTAAGTTAAACGGTCAACTCAAAACTCAAAACTTAAAACTCACTCATCTCCTAAACCGCGAGGCTTTCTGGCGTTGGGTTCTGCCCAGTTGTTGCCCCTGACGGAGCTTGAGAGTCATCCATCACGGGCAACATAATTTCTACTGTGGTGCCCTCATTTAGCCCATCGCTATGCAGCCTAATTGTTCCACCCATCCGTTCAACCAAGTTGCGCGAAATCGCTAGCCCTAAACCCGTGCCTTCAAATTTACGCGTAGTCGAGCCGTCGGCCATGACAAACGGGCGAAATAGCTTGGTTTGCTGATCGGGTTCAATCCCAATTCCGGTATCTTTGAACGCAACGATCACCCAAATGCGCGGCTGGGGCGGTGTTCCCATCTGTTGCAGCGGATTTTCTGGGTTGCGGCTGTCTGCGGCTATGACAAGGGCAGTCTCCACCGCTATGTCAGTTCGACAGCCAACGCGAACCGTTACGGTTAACCCACCTTGATCGGTAAATTTGACCGCATTAGACACAACATTCAACAAAACCTGCTTTAATCGAGCGGGATCTGCCCGCACCCAAATGGGATGTAGCAGCTCAGGGATCGTTAAATGCAGCTGTTTACGCTGCATTTCAACGTCCTGAAACTCAATCACATCATGTAAAATTTGGCGCAAGTCTACTACTTCTAAAAACAGTCGCAGCTTGCCTTCCTCAATCCCCCGGATATCTAGCAAGTCATTAATAATTTTGAGCAGATGCATCGCCGCTTTGTCGGCCTGATTCAGTAAGTCCAGCTCTTCTTCCCGCGTATCGCAATAGCCATCGTGCACCAGCCGCACGCAGCCAATAATGGCATTGAGCGGGGTTCTCAGCTCATGTGAGGTGGTGGCCAGAAACTCATTTTTCAGCTGGTTAGCGGTATTGGCTTCTTGCCATGCGGTCTCTAGCTCATTTGCCCGCTCCTCCAACCGATTAATCATTAAATCCAAAACATCCGCGAGCTGGTTGAGTTCACGCACCCGAAAGTCACGGGGGGCTTTTTCGAGGGGATCGCGCTTGTGAATGTCACGGGCGTATTTACCCAGTTTTTCGATGGGCAAGGAAATATCTCTGGCGATGTAGAGCATGGCCAACAGATGCGCCGATAGCAACCCAGTCGTTAACAGAAACAAAATCTGGGTGATGGATTCTAGTCCTTGCAGGGCGTACTCTAACGGGGTAACGGCCAGCACTGTCCAGATCTGAGTTTCGGTGGCCGTAATGGGGATGGAGACTGGACTGAACCCCGCCAGCCATTCCGTGTCATTACCAGAAAAGTTGAACAGGTGACGCACATTGCTCTCTCCGCGTAGGGAGTTTTCTAGCATATCTTCGAGTCGGGCACTATCGCCTTCTTGGGAGATATTACGACCAATTCGATCGGCAAATGGGTGCGAGAGAATGGTGCCAGATTGATCGATGACTACGGTGTAGCCCAGTAATGACCAAGGCTTAGCGATTTCCAACTGGTTCAAAACCGATTGGGCACTGAGGCTGTAGCGCAGTGTGCCCTGTTGGGTGTAAACCGGGGTGCTAATCACTAAATCGAGCTGGCTTTGAAGGTCTTGCTGGATCGCCCGTTGCTGTGGCTCGGTGCTCAGAAAAAACTGGTTGAGCCGATTTGCACTGCTAAGGCTTTGTTGTTTGGCCCAGTCGGAGTGGGCGGTG
>JAYUYI010000647.1:0-2980 GCA_043752545.1 Thermoleptolyngbya sp. | reverse complement strand
CGAGTCTGACAGCTTGAACTCTGTAGAACCATCACATGACCAGTTGACCGCTTGCGCCCCGTCCTGATAAGACAGGGTGTCGATTTCTACATGGGTTGCCACCATAAAAGAAGAGTAAAACCCTAACCCAAAATGCCCGATAATCTGCTGATCGGCGCTAGCCGTGTACTTTTCAACAAACTCTTCTGCACTAGAAAAAGCAACCTGGTTAATGTATTTTCTGACCTCATCGGCGGTCATACCGATACCCGTATCAGAGATAGACAGGGTTTTCTTGTCTTTATCGAGCGCAAGTTCAATGGAGGGTTCGCCCACATCGCCCGAATATTCACCGGAATATGCCACCATTTTTAGCTTTTGGATGGCATCCACGGCGTTGGAAATCAATTCCCGCAAAAAGATTTCGTGATCTGAATACAGCCACTTTTTGATAATCGGGAAAATATTCTCGGTATGGATGGAAATGTTGCCCTGTTCCAGAATGGTTGTCATAGGTCTGCGTCAGGGGGTAAAGGGTAGAAAAAGCATTGCTATTTATTTTAATCGGAGAAGGTTTCAGTTGTGCGAGATCGGATTTCCCTACCCAGCAGTCGATAAATCGGACGATCCGACTAGGGTTCAAGCCAAAATTAAGGCCAGAATGAAGGCCAAAAATAAAGCCAGATCCACTCGCCCAAGCCCCGGCCAGACAGGACAGAATTGGGTTTGGAATTGCTGACAAACCCACAGCCAACGCTCTTTTACTTCCAAAGAGAGAGCCTGTAAAGAGATTTTTTAGAGGCAACTCCATCTAGAGGTTGATTCGCTCAACTTGTCTTTTAGCGTACAAATTAGCTACGGGATGTTTTGCAGAGGTGATTGCAGATGAAGCGCAGTTCTGAGCTTGATGCTTTAACTCGCCAAATCAGTAAACTATTACTGACTTTCGGCTGTTTCTTAACTCTTATCTTTAGCTACCAAATTCACTCTTCACTCGGGGTAGCTCCTGCCTTTTCTGCCCCTTTAGCCTACAGCCAAATTGCTACTTCTGGGATGGGCAACCAAATTGAGGGTCAGGCTAAAAAAATTCAAGGCGAAGTGAAGCAGAGTTTTGGGAGCGCCACCAACCAAGCGGATGGCTTAGGCAAACAGATTCAAGGAAAGGTGCAACAAGACGTGGGTAGGTCACAGCGTGCTGTAGGCACTACCAATAGACAGGTTCAAGGTGCGGCTCGCCAAGTACAAGGTGAGGTGCAAAGGAATATCGGCAAAACCCAAGATGCAATCGACAAAGCAGGCGATCGCATGGAAGACACCAATCGGGGTGTTGTAGATGCGGTCAAGGAATTCTTTGGCAAATAGCTCTTTAAATCAAGAAATCGAGCGTTAAAAGCGCCAAATCTAACATTCGAATAACATTCAAGACTCGGAGGAACAGCTCATGAATTACATTCAGGCTCTAAATCTAGCTCAACTATTTCGCCCTATTCGAGTTTTTATGATTGCAGTTGTATGCAGTCTACTGATGTTTTCTAACGCGGCTCCTGCATTTGCTATTAGTAGCGATCGCAGTAGCCCAACTCAAGGCGAAGTGCAGCTAGACGACATCTACGAGAAGTCTGAAGATGCGCTCAGAAAGAAGATGCCAAACATGCAAGAAGTGCAAGAAGAATCTGCTAAGGGATTTAACGAAATCCAAGGCGATGCCGATTTAGATAAAATGAGCCGCACTGACAACTCTCGTCAGGCTACTACCGCCAAGGAGCAAGCAGAGCGGGCGCTCAAAAAGGCTACCAAAACTCGCTAGACCTATCAGGTATGAACAAAGTAGCATCCAATCTATGTTAACAGCTCTAGTTTTCCCTTCACCCTTCTACCTCATCCTCTAGACATCATCTCCGAGTTGAGAAACTAATTTCAACTCGGAGTTTTTTGGTATCCATTTTTTGTATTCTATATCTTAAAGAAATAGCGTTATCTCTTTTATTACTTTGACTAAAACTATTATTTCTAATCTCTCACTCTAGATTGATTTTTTAATTGATTAAAGCTGTAAGTATCAGAATAGAAACACATCGGAGGATGTCAGATGCGGAAGATTAATATTGGGCTTACAGATAGCCAGCGTGAGGGTGTCGTTAATCTGTTGAACCACGACCTGGCAGATGCCTACCTGTTACTCATCAAAACCAAAAAATTTCATTGGGATGTAGTAGGACCTCAATTTCGAACCCTGCATAAGCTTTGGGAAGAGCAGTACAATGCACTGACTATTAGCATTGATAGCCTTGCAGAGCGGGTGCGGATGTTAGGCGGCTATCCAGTTGGCACAGCCGACGGTTTTTTGAAAATGGCATCGATTAAAGAAAATCCTGGGATGATTCCATCTGCTACTAAGATGGTGGCTCATTTATTGGATGACCATGAACAAATTATTCGCAACTTGCGTGAGCACATTGATCAGTGCAGTGACAAGTTTAAAGATCAAGGTAACGCAGATTTCTTGACTGGGTTGATGGAAGCACACGAAGAAATGGCATGGATGCTGCGCTCTTTTATTGAAGGGGAAGCAATTGAGCCAGACGGCATCAAACCAACTCAAGAGCACCAGAAAACTGCTGTAGGTGTTTAGAATTCTTTTTTAGCACCTGATGCTGTTTTAGATAGATTGTGAGCTGGCTGACTGACAAATCTTTTACCCCTCATCCCCCCACCCCTTCTCCCACAAGGGGAGAAGGGGTGCTAGAGGTAAAGTCTTGGCTCGAAGCCCCTCTCCCGCTCTGGGAGAGAGGTTGGGGTGAGGGGGATCGGAGTTTTGTCAGTCAATCAAGATTGTGAGACAGTCTACGCAAATTGGCAATGAGGTGAAGTAAGAGAGTCCGCCGGATTAAATCCGGTGGACTCTCTTACTATCTAGAATCGTTGGGTGCTTAATGGTTAGGTGCAGTTAGCGGTTGCGATCGCCATCCTTCTCGGTTTAACTCAATTTCTCAAACAGGCT
>JAYUYI010000646.1:0-7439 GCA_043752545.1 Thermoleptolyngbya sp. | reverse complement strand
TGCGCGATCGCAACACGGTGGTGTTCTGGGCGATTTCAGCCACCTGAACGTCACGGGGGTTCACGTCAGCCATGATTCTGCTTATGCGAGTAATGATTTCAACTTTTTAACTCTCGTTCCCAGCCTCCTGGCTGGGAATGCCGGGTAGCGGCTCTGCCGCTTCATCGTAGAGGAGGCAGAGCTTCTGAATCTACATTCCCAGGCAGAGCCTGAGGAACGAGGCTGTTGGTTTTAGGGAAATTTATTGCTGAATTAACTGGTTGCCTAATTAATAGTGATTGCCAACTTTGCGGTGATGGACGGCGGTGAGGGAATCGGGCTTGGAGACACGACCGGCATCGACGCTGCTGTAGACGACCCAATGATCGGTGCAGTCCATCCGGCTGACGACTTCACACTCCACATAGGCCAAGGCGTCGGCCAAAATCGGCGCGCCGTTTTCAGCCGGGTAGGTTTTTAGACCCGCAAACCGATCGGCTCCAGGCGGGAAGCGCTTCAAAAAGTGCTTCATTAGCAGCTGGTAGTTGCCTTCTTCGAGCACGTTGAGCACAAAGCGATCGCCCACATGCATAAACGACTCGATTGCCCGGTCTTTGGCCACCGCGATCGTCATTCCCAATGGCTCGACGCTGGCCTGCGCCACCCAAGAGGCCAGCATGGCACTGGAGGCATCGCCTTTGCTGGCGGTGATGATATATAGCCCGCCGCTGAGCCGCCCCAAGGCTTTGTCTAGCTCATTATCCAGCGATCGCATTTGCTTGATGGAGCGATCGCGGGTCAGCCATTGACCGAGGTCGGTGCCGGCTTCGCTGCAAAGCTGATACGTCGCATCAGCGGGGGGTTCTTTAATCAGAATTGGCGCAAAGGCTTCCCGTAGCCCCAGCTCTTGGAAGCGGTTGCGTAATGGATAGACCGATTCGTCATCACCGCCGCCGCTTTCAAATAGACCGACGGTTTGTTTGAAAGCGGCGGCAGCCAAAATGGTACTCAGAGCCGCTTTGGCCGAATCAGACGCTTGTGGAGGCATGCCAATCACCAAACCGGAGGCAATCCCCACCAGCACCATAATGTCATGCGGTTCTGTGGTGCTCAAATCCGCTAGTTCTACGGCCACACCTGTCTTTTGAATGCCCTGGGCGATCGCCTGCGCCAATTCTTCACTGTGGCCATAGCCCTCGGCGTAAAACACCGCGACTGTAGTTGCTGCCTTGGCCTGGGCTTCGCTCCATTCGCGGTAGCGCCCCACCAGTTCGGCTACGTTGAACTGCAACAGCGGCCCATGCCCGGTGGCAATGGTTTTAATTTCAGGCAGTTCACCCATTCGCTTCAGAGCAGACAGCACCGAGCGGGCATTGGGACCCATTAGGCAGTCGTAGTATAGCTTATAGTCATCGGCTAGCGGTGCCAGATCTTCGTCGTAGGTGCGTTCGTCGCAGTAGTGCATGCCGAAAGCATCGCAGGTGAACAGAACGGCTGTTTTGTGGTCGTAGGTAAAAATTGTGTCGGGCCAGTGCAGGTTGGGGGCAGACAAAAACTCCAGTTCGTGACCGTTGCCCAAGTCGAGGCGATCGCCACTCTTCACCTGTTTGCGCTCAAACGGCTGATGCACCAAATCATCTAAAAACTGAATCGCCACCTTAGCACCTACCACGACAATGTTGGGGTTGAGCGCCAGCACGTCTTTGACTAGGCCACTGTGGTCGGGTTCGGTGTGGCTAATAATTAAATAGTCAATCTCAGCCGGATCGATTAGCCCGGTGAGACAGTCGAGGTAAAGCTGCCGAAACTTGGCGTGGGAGGTATCGACTAGGGCAACTTTTTCGCCGCGAATCAGGAAGGAATTGTAGGTAGTGCCGTTTTCGAGGGCAAACTCGATGTCGAAGCGATCGCGGTCCCAATCGAGCGATCGCAGGGTTGTCGTTTCAGCAGCAACCTCGGCAGTCTGCAATGACAAACGACTCTGAGTCCGTTCTGCAAGTGCCACCATAGATTCCAATCCTCCTAGTTGCCAATGTGCCAATCTGGACAGTTACCAATCTGGATAGTTGCCAATCTGGATATCCTTACTCTATTATCGCCCTGGCAGCTACGCTTTTGTAAAGTTTCGATAAGTGAAGTCAGCTATTAGGAAAGCCTATAGGTTGAGATTAGTCTATTCAGTTCCACAAATATTTCAATCGTGGGTTCGGTCGAATTGGGGTATAGGGCAAGATTCTTGTTTCCCTAAGGCTGAAATGACATAGAATGACAGCCAAAAGAGGTGCTTTATCAGGCCATCTCAGCGATAGAGATCTCAGCGATAGAAATAGCACAGCCGACCTTATGCCGTCCCTTCTCCGGTTTAACAACTCAATCGGGTCTTGCCCTAGCGACGATCGCTCGATCTACTCTGGCTCTGCCCCGCTCATTCCTATGACCCAGGGATTAACAATGACCCGAGTTCTGGCGATCGCCGTCAGCGTTTCAATCTGTGGCTTGGCTCCTGCCGCCCTAGCCCTGAACCCGACGGCACCCGCTCAGAATCTGGCACCCAGAGAGGCGGCTCCTGTGCTAATTAGCCAAGCTCTGCTCCAGGTAGACGATAGAGGAGAGTCGGTGACGCAGCTGCAAACTCAATTGAGCAATTTGGGCTATTACGATGGGCCAATCTCGGGGATGTTTGGTGAATTGACTGAAGCGGCGGTCACCGACTTCCAACGGCGCAATGGGCTAAGTCCTGACGGAATTGTGGGAGCTGAAACCCTGGCTGCAATTGAACGCGCTACAGCAGCCGCCAGCAGCTCAGAGCGCCCTGCCGCTCGGCTGCCAGTGGCATCGGGTGGGTTTGTGCTGCTGGGCGATGCGGGGGCAGATGTGACCACGCTCCAGCAACGTCTGGCGACCTTGGGATATTATCAGGGCGCGGTCGATGGCCAGTTTGGCTCCCTGACCGAAGCGGCCTTGATTGCGTTTCAGCAGGCACAAGGACTAAAACCCGATGGGATTGCGGGTACCGCCACATTTTCGGCACTCAATGCTCCAACGACTCCAAGCATCGCCACCTCCCCTACAGCTTCAGCCGTCACCTCGCCAGCCGCATTGCCCCCAGCGCTGCCGTCAACCCAGCCCGACATCGCCTTCCCTAGCCCCTACGGATTAGGTGGCAGCCAGCCCACGGCTCAAACGCCCGCGCCAGTGACTCCAGTGCAGCCCTTGCCCGATGTTGGCGTCTTAGAACTCCAGCGGCAGCTCACGCGCCAAGGGTTTTACGCGGGGCCGCTAGATGGCATTTTGGGCGTAGAAACTCGGCGTGCGATCGCCGCCGCACAGCGATCGCACGGCATCAACCCTGGCGACATCAATAGTCAGTTTTAACCATAGCCTAGGTCAATGGGTTAAACCGCTAACTGGGCTAGACAGCTTACTGTCAAACAGCCTACGTTGAACCGCTGAGCCGGAATAGGGTCTAGATAGGTAACAGCGATCGCTGGCAGGCAGGGCAAATTGCATGAATCATCAGCTGGCAATCTAGCAGGTGATAGCCTTCCTTTTGAGCCGTCCGCGTCCCCGTCTTGAGGATGGCATCGTTCTTAAACTCAATGGTTTTATTACACTTAACGCAAATTAGATGATGGTGGTGATGCGGCGAGGGCTGATTGATTTCGTAGTGCTTGTGCCCTTCTGCTAGCTCAAGTTCTCGCAAAATTCCCATCCGCGCCATCAGTTTTAGCGTACGGTAAATCGTCGATAGACTGATAGCATGCCCTTCAGCTTGAAGCAGATTGTGCAGGTCTTCTGCACTCAAATGATTTCCCTTCGGCAGGTCCTGAAAGATCTGAAGAATCGTTTCGCGTTGGGGCGTCAACCGCCAACCCCGTTCGTTCAGTTCAGACTTCAGTGCGGTAGCAGTGTAGGCTGTCATAGTCACCGTCCTGGGAGTGAAGCTCTACTCAGAAGGATACACAAATTCTCACTCAATTTGCAAGAAAACTTGCTTATTGAGAATAATACTTATTAAGTAAATCTCTAAAGCAATGATGGCAGCTAGATCCTAGACTTTCTCTCTGCCCCATCCTCTCTACTATTTTTCTCTGCTGGCACTAGCGACCTACTGGCTGTGAATCGGTAAATTCACTCGAATTAAGTCATATTTTCCGGCTTCTGCCAGCCGTTGGTAGGACTGAGCCGGCAGCTGCATTTCATCGATTTTGTAGCCTAAGCCTAAAACCAGCATGGAGCTAGGGCTGGTGCTAGCTTGAGAAACTCGCTGCACCCGTTCGGCAGCGGCATCGGTCTTGGCAATGTAGAGAATAGGGCGCTGGCTATAAAACACTAGGCTGGGCTTTTGAAAACCGACCATTAGTACGGGTTCTTGAGGGCGCTGCTGCTGCACAATTTCGGCTGCCAGCTGCCGCAGGGGCAGCTGCCGCTGGGTGTCTATAACGGCGATCGCAGGCATTCCAGAAAACGCTACAAATGCCATCAAGCCAACCAAATTGACACTCCACAGCCAGCGTCCTTGCCGCAGTCGCAGCAGCAGCACGCCCACTATCGCCGCGATCGCCCAGATCCCGCCGCCCCAAACCGTGGCTCCAGACTGCTGCATGGCCTTGGGCAAGTCTCGAATCGTGTTGTCATTGCCCAGCCAATTGGGGCTATAAAATATTGCCCCCGATAGTACCGCCATCAGCCCCACGTTCACTAAGTGGCTGAGCCATACCCCCTGATCTGCGCCGCGTCCCGTGCTGGGACGGGTGAGCTGATCGCTCCAAAACAAGCTGACTAAAATAGCAGCAGCGGGCAGCAGCGGCAGCACGTAGCTGGGTAACTTGGTCACCGCAATCGTAAAAAAGCCGAAGATTACCCCAAACCAGACCAGCGCAAATAGTCCTAGCTGAGCCGAACGCGGTGCTTGCTGCCAGTGACTCCGCTGCCAAAACCGCAGGCGGGCGATCGCCACAGGTAAATGGGTGGAATAGGGTGCAAAGCCGCCTAGCACTACCAGGAAGTAGAAAAACCAGGGCGCACGATGGCGATTCACGACCTGGGTAAACCGCTCTAGGTTGTGGTAGCCAAAAAAGGAATTAATGTAGACGTCTCCGTTGGCCTGAATGACCAGCACAAACCAGGGAAGGGCGATCGCCGTCAACAGCAGTAGCCCGCGTAGAGGCAGCATTTCGTGCAGCACGGTGCGCCAGTTGCCCAAGTACAGCAGAAACACGCCAATGGTTAGCCCAGGAATGATCAATCCTACGGGGCCTTTGGTCAACACCGCCAGCGCCACCAGGACATAGAACAACAGGTACCAAACAGGTTTGGCGCGGGTTCCGGGCGGCTGCACATAGCCCCAAAAGAAAGCCAGCAGGGCACATCCCATGCAGCCGCTCAGCAGCATGTCGGATACGCCTGTGCGCCCCCACACCATGGCCTGAGGCGTCAGAGCCATGATGCCGGAGCCAATGAAGGCGGAGAGGTAAAGCGGCAAGCCGGCAGGAGAGCTTGAGCCGTCCGGGGCGGGGGAGTCTGCGGGGCGGGGCAGACCAAAGTGGCGTAGGGTGATGAAGCTGAAGGCGATAAGGGCGATCGCTGCCAGAGCCGAGGGCAGCCGCACCGCCCATTCGTTGACGCCGATTAGCTGGTAGGCGATCGCCATCAGCCAGTAGATCAAAGGCGGCTTGTCAAACCGGGTAGCCTCGTTGAAATATGGCGTAATCCAGTCCCCGGTGACGGTCATTTGGCGCGCCGCTTCTGCAAACAGCGGTTCAGTTTCATCCACCAGCCCAAAGCTACCGAGGTTCCACAAAAACGCCAGCCCGCCCATGCCAGCAATCCACAGGGTTGACGCGACCCACTCTAACCGGGGTCGTTTTCCAAACTGTGATCCAAGAGCGGTCAACGAGCGGTTAAGGCTGAATTTCATCTACGCTAAATTTTATCGACATAGGCGGCGATCGCCCTAAACACAGGCCAATAAGCAAGGCCAACAAGCAAGCTGCCAGACCCTACTCTACCGTTTTTGGGGAAAGGACAGTCATGAAGTTCAACGACTACTGCCAGCGCTTCTGGTCATGTTCTTGACGGTAGAATCTGCCATAAGTTTCCTTTTTGTAACGGTACACTCAAAGAAACTACACAAAAAGCTGAGGGATCTCAACGTGCAAACCATCACACTGGGGACGACGGGAACAGCGGTGCCCCTACTCGGTATCGGCACCTGGGCCTGGGGGGATCAGCTCTATTGGGGCTACGGCAAAGACTATAGCGAAGCAGAATTGCGGTCGGCCTTCAAAACGGCGCTCGAGGCTGGCGTCAACTTCTTTGATACCGCAGAAATTTATGGATTTGGCGAGTCCGAACGGCTGCTTGGGCGCTTTATGCAAGAGTTAAAGCTGCAAGATGCCCAGCAGACTGTTTACATCGCCACTAAGTATTTTCCGCTGCCGTGGCGGTTTAGCAGTGGTGCGGTGGCCGATGCTCTCACGGCCAGCCTCAAACGGCTTCAGCTGGCCACGGTAGATTTGTATCAGGTACACTGGCCGTTCGACTTTTTGATGGGTCAGCCTACGTTAATCAACGCCTTGGCCGATGAAGTGCAGCAGGGCAGAATTAAAGCCGTTGGGGTGAGCAACTATTCGGCGGCGCAAATGCAGCAGGCTCATGACCTGCTGGCTCAACGCGGCGTGCCGTTGGCCGTCAACCAAATGCAGTATTCGCTGCTGGCGCGGCAAATTGAACAGAATGGGGTGCTGGAGACGGCAGAGCGCTTGGGCGTGACCATCTTGGCTTACAGCCCGCTGGCGCAAGGATTGCTGACAGGGAAATATACGCCCGAAACCTATACGCCACCGCAGGGTGCCCGTCGGCTCGACCCACGATTTAGCAAAGCTGGGCTGGAGAAACTCGCGCCAAAAGTAGCGCTGCTCAAGGACATTGGCGATCGCTATCAGCGCACCCCAGCTCAGGTGGCGCTCAACTGGCTAATTGCCCAGGGCAATGTGATCCCAATTCCGGGTGCCAAAAATGCCCAACAGGTCGCACAAAACGCCGGGGCACTTGGGTGGACAATGACGGAGGACGAACGGGAGGCGATCGCCCAACGCTGGCAATAGGAACCGTGATCCTGTTAGCCAACACAGCGCCTACAGGCGGATTGATCGCAGGGCGAACGACCGTTCGCTCCTGCTTAAACCTGTCACGCGTCGGGCAGCTTGTACTGCTCCACAATCCGCTTGGCATACTCAGGGACATGCGCCTCCAGTTTTTCGGGATGGTGGCGCTTGACATACAGGTAGTTGCGGGTGAAGTGCGAGTCAATGGAAAAGCGAGCATACTCTAGACCCTTCGGCCCAATCCGTTCGATCACCACGCCCATCAGCTTAGCTGCCCACATCGGCAGCGTGACGCCCTTGTCGTAGGCTGGGATACTCTGCTGCACTGCCTCATGGCGATCGCCCTGCGAC
>JAYUYI010000645.1:0-7452 GCA_043752545.1 Thermoleptolyngbya sp. | reverse complement strand
GAACCAAGGACGCGAGCGAGACGCTCGCACTACCCAATCCTACAATTCTCCAGGAGTGTGAGCGTCTCGCTCACGTTCAGGACGGCACAAATCCTCCCTCTATTCAGCAACGCCGTATTCTTAATCAAGACTTAATCAAATAAACTTGTAGCGTCAAATTAAAGCCTATCAGCTGTTTAAACAGCGCTAACAGATCATCAACGGGTCGCTTTTGTCCTTACAGCTCTAAATAAATCTAAAGAGATTAGGAGTGGATATCTGGACTTTGTTAAAAAGGATTTACACTTCTCAAGAAGACAGTCTTGAGCATGGGTTAGATGAATCGGCACTGCAGGCGATTTGCCTGCTGCCCAGGTTTTGACCACGAAATCAAGTCATGAAGGTAAGCTTAAAAAATTCTCGAATAATGCTGTTTAGGGAATTAAGCGATTGTTCCAGACTGGAAATTTAAGTTCGGTAATTTTGGATCATCATTTGTATTTTGGCAATGTCCCATCCAACTCTGCCGATGAGTTGAGGCGATCGCTTATCCTTAAATAAATTCATTTCTTGAGTTGATTCTCTTCGATCGGTTCAGCGGCTTCGATTCGATTAGTTCTAAACAAACGTTTGAGAGGCTTCAAACTATGGTAACGACTCCCGGAAGACCCGTAATTGGTCAATCCATCAGTACCTTCGGCGCGGCTCGCTCAACGGTTGCAGGGGCACCTCTGAGTTCCGACGAGCTGCATAACATGCATGCCTTCTGGCGTGCCGCTAACTACTTAGCTGTCGGCATGATCTATCTGCGAGAAAATCCGCTGCTGAAGGAGCCAATTAAGCCAGAGCAGATCAAAAACCGTCTACTGGGTCACTGGGGATCAAGCCCCGGCATCAGCTTTCTCTACACGCACCTGAATCGGATTATCAAACAGTTCGATCAAGACATGCTGATGATGGTGGGTCCAGGGCACGGGGCCCCAGGCTTCTTAGGCCCTTGCTATTTAGACGGTAGCTATTCAAATTTTTTCCCTAATTGCAGCGAAGACGAGGCCGGGATGAATCGCTTCTTCCGGCAGTTTTCATTCCCTGGCGGCATCGGCAGTCACTGCACCCCCGAAACGCCGGGATCGGTTCATGAAGGTGGGGAATTGGGCTATAGCATCTCCCACGCCTACGGGGCAGCCTTCGACAACCCCGACCTGATTGTGGTCACTATGCCAGGAGATGGTGAATCTGAAACCGGTCCTTTAGCCACCTCCTGGCATTCCAACAAATTCATCAACCCGATCCGCGATGGGGCAGTGCTGCCTGTGCTGCACCTCAACGGTTACAAAATTAACAACCCATCGCTGCTGTCGCGCATCAGCCACGAAGAGCTAGAAAGCCTGTTCATTGGCTATGGCCATACACCTTACTTTGTCGAAGGGTCTGACCCTGAAACCATGCACCAAGCCATGGCGGCCACGCTCGATCACTGTGTGTCAGAAATTAAGCGGATTCAGCACGAAGCCCGCAGCAGTGGCATTGCGACGCGACCCCGCTGGCCAATGATTGTGATGCGCACCCCCAAGGGCTGGACAGGCCCTGCGACGGTAGATGGTCATAAGGTAGAAGGGTTCTGGCGGGCGCACCAGGTACCAATGGGCAGCATGAAGACCAATGCGGAGCATCTGCGCTTGCTAGAAGAATGGATGCGCAGCTATAAGCCCGAAGAGCTGTTTGACGACAAGGGGACGCTAAAGCCCGAGATTAAGGCAACCGCTCCCGCTGGCACCAAGCGGCTGGGATCAACGCCCTACGCCAACGGCGGGCTGCGGCGGCGTGAATTGGTCATGCCCGATTTCCGTGAGTATGGGGTGAAGCTCGACCAGCCAGGGCACATTGAAGTGGAAAATACCAAACCTCTGGGTATGTTTTTGCGCGACGTGATGCGGAATAATATGACCAGTTTTCGGGTGTTTGGCCCCGATGAGAACACCTCCAACAAGCTAGGCTCGATCTACGAAATTAGCAAGAAATTCTGGATTGCGGAATACCTGCCCGAAGATGCCGATGGCGGTGAGCTGTCGGTGGATGGCCGGGTGATGGAAATGTTGAGTGAGCATACGCTAGAAGGCTGGCTAGAGGGCTACTTGCTCACAGGTCGGCACGGATTTTTCTCGACCTACGAATCGTTTGCCCATGTGATTGACTCGATGGTGAACCAGCACTGCAAATGGCTAGAAATTTGCAACCACATCAACTGGCGCGAATCAGTGGCATCGCTCAACCTGCTGATTACCTCTACTGTTTGGCGGCAAGACCACAATGGGTTCACTCACCAAGATCCAGGCTTTCTGGATGTAATTGTGAACAAAAGCCCAGATGTGACGCGGATTTACCTGCCGCCCGACGTCAATTCGCTGCTGTCGGTGGCCGACCACTGCCTCAAGAGCGAAAATTACGTCAACGTGATTGTGGCCGACAAGCAGATGCACTTGCAGTTCATGAATATGGACGAGGCGATTCAGCACTGCACCAAGGGGCTGGGCATTTGGGATTGGGCCAGCAATGACCAAGGGCAAGAACCCGATGTGGTGATGGCCTCGGCAGGTGATATCCCAACCCAGGAAATGCTGGCGGCGATCGATCTATTGTGGACAGAATTCCCCGATTTGAAGGTTCGCTACATCAACGTGGTGGATTTATTTAAGCTCCAGCCCGATACGGAACATCCCCATGGGTTAAGCGATCGCGACTTCGACAGCTTGTTTACCACCGACAAACCCGTCATTTTCAACTTCCATGGCTACCCCTGGCTGATCCATCGCTTGGCCTACCGCCGCACCAACCACAATAATTTTCATGTGCGCGGTTACAAAGAAAAGGGTAATATCAACACGCCGCTAGAACTAGCCATTTGCAACCAAGTGGATCGCTTTAGCATTGCCATGGATGCGATCGACCGCATTCCCAAGCTGCATGTGGCCGGTGCCCATGCTAAGGAACGGTTCAAAAACATTCAAATTGAATGCCGCAACTATGCCTTTGAACACGGCATCGACAAACCAGACATTGTGGGATGGCGTTGGTCTCGTTAGCACTCTGCTGATCTGAGCGCTACTCCTAGCCCTCTTTGTCTGCCGAGTGGCCTACAAGGAGGGCTTTGTTCAGGGATCGAGCCTGGTTGTATTTCAAATTTCCACAAAACAACCTGCAAGATTAGAACATTCTTCAACCCGCTTCCGGCTTCTCTGCTTGTTAAAACCCTCAACCTGTCAAGGACTCAACGTATGCAAACAGTGCCCAACCCATCGCTGGGAAACGTTCAGATCGAAGACGATCGGACTGGATTAGAACTTGAAACCCTTAAACGAGCGTTTTTAGACAACTTATTTTACGTTCAGGGTAAATTTCCGGCGCTGGCAACTCAAAACGACTACTACATGGCGCTGGCGTATACGGTACGCGATCGCCTACTGCGACGCTGGCTCAGTTCGGCTGAACTATATACCAGTAAAGGTTCCCGCACCGTCTGTTACCTCTCCGCCGAATTTCTGATGGGGCCTCATCTAGGCAACAACCTGATTAACCTGGGGATTTACAATCAGGTCAAGCAAGCGGTGGAAGAGTTAGGACTCAACCTAGACGAGCTGCTGCAACGAGAGGAAGAACCAGGGCTGGGCAATGGCGGCTTAGGGCGGTTGGCGGCCTGCTATTTAGACTCGCTGGCCAGCCTTGAAATTCCGGCGATTGGCTATGGTATCCGCTACGAATTTGGCATTTTTGACCAAGAGATCCACAATGGCTGGCAGGTCGAAACTACCGACAAGTGGCTGCGCTACGGCAACCCCTGGGAAATTGCCCGACCCGACTGGGCAGTAGATGTCAAGTTTGGTGGCCATACCGAGTCGTTTGAAGATGAACTCGAAGGCCGATTTCGCGTCCGCTGGGTGCCTTATAAGGTCGTCAGAGGAATTCCCTACGACACGCCAATTTTGGGCTACAAGGTCAACACCGCCAATACGCTGCGGCTGTGGTCGGCAGAAGCGGCAGAGTCGTTTGATTTTGCGTCCTTTAACTCAGGAGATTATCTGGGTGCGGTGCAGCAAAAGAGCGATTCTGAGAACATTTCTAAGGTGCTCTATCCCAACGATGAGCTGTACCGGGGTAAGCAACTGCGGTTAGAGCAGCAAATGTTCTTCGTGTCCTGTTCTTTGCAAGACATGATTCGGATCATGAATGGGCAGAAGCTGCCGCTAGAGGATTTCCACAAAAAGTTTGCCATCCAGCTCAATGATACCCATCCGGCGATCGCCGTCGTTGAACTAATGCGGCTGCTAATGGATGAGCACATGATGGACTGGGATAAAGCCTGGACGATTGTCCACAATACCTTCGGCTACACCAACCATACGCTGCTCCCCGAAGCCTTGGAACGCTGGCCAATTCGCTTGTTTGGCGAACTGCTGCCCCGCCATTTAGAAATTGTGTATGAAATTAACCATCGCTTCTTAGATGACGTGCGGATCAAATTCCCAGATGATGGCGATCGCCTCAGCCGTCTCTCGTTGATTGACGAAAATGGCGAGAAATACGTCCGCATGGCCAACCTCGCCTGTGTCGGCAGCTCTGCGATCAACGGCGTGGCTGCCCTGCACAGCGAGCTGCTAAAGCAGACAGTGCTCAAAGACTTCTACGAAATGTATCCCGAGAAATTCAGCAACAAAACCAACGGCGTTACCCCTCGCCGCTTCATGGTGCTGAGCAACCCGCGCCTGGAAACCTTGATTACCAGCAAAATTGGCGATACCTGGATCAAGCATCTCGACGAATTACGCAAATTGGAACCATGCGTCAACGATCCCGCTTTCTGTGCCCAGTTCCGCCAGATCAAACATGCCATTAAGCAAGATCTGACAAGCTATATCAAAGCCCAAACCAATATCGACGTCAATCCCAACTCCATCTTCGATATTCAGGCCAAGCGGATTCACGAATATAAGCGCCAGCATTTGAATGCCCTGCACATTATCACCCTGTATAACCGGATCAAAGCCAATCCCAGCCTCGACATCGTGCCCCGCACCTTCTTGTTTGGCGGCAAGGCGGCTCCCGGCTATTACATGGCCAAGCTAATCATCAAACTGATTAACTCCATTGGCGATGTCGTCAACCGCGATCCCGACATTGCCGGACGCCTGAAAGTGGTCTTCCTAACCGACTACAACGTCAAATTTGCCCAGCGCGTCTACCCTGCCGCCGACCTATCCGAGCAAATTTCTACCGCTGGCAAAGAAGCCTCTGGCACAGGCAATATGAAGTTTGCCATGAACGGCTCGCTCACCATTGGCACTCTAGACGGAGCCAATATTGAAATTCGCGAAGAAGTCGGAGCCGACAACTTCTTCTTATTTGGCCTAACCACCGAAGAAGTGCTGGCGAAAAAGGCCGCTGGATATAACCCGATGGACTACTACGCCAACAACCCAGAACTAAAATTGGTAATTGACCGAATTTCATCTGGCTTTTTCTCTAGCGGCGATGGCAACCTGTTCAAGCCCATTATTGACGACCTGCTCTACCGAGATGAGTACATGCTCATGGCTGACTATCAAGCCTACATTGACTGCCAAGATCAAGTTGATCGAGCCTATCGCGATCAAGATGCCTGGACGCGGATGTCGATCTTAAACGTAGCGCGGATGGGCAAATTCTCTTCCGATCGAGCCATCCGCGAATATTGTGAAGACATTTGGCAGGTAAAACCTGTACCGATTGAGCTAGGTGACTATAAGCAGACCGAAGCCACTCTAAATTTGTAATCTTGTAACCCAGTATCGTTGGTTACAAATCAATCATGATGTATAGCCTTGAGTGATTTAAGGCTATACATCATTGAGCGAGTCTGCCTAAACTCCGATCTAAATCTTGGCTGACAAGATTCAAAAGAAACTTAGTTGAGTCAGAAGCCATTCGCAGGATCGGCTCTAGAATCAATATCACAATTGACTTACCCCGACAGGCAAAAATGGACAGCGAAAAACTGAGCTTTTTAGATGAAAATCAATCTGTTGCTTCATTGGTCACTCAGCTGCACGACTACTTCAAAAACTCCCACTCTCACTGCAAAGTAAAACGCAGTCAGCTGTTGAGTAAACTAGACAATGTGTCTGGTGAACAAGAGCAAGCCGTCTTGAGTGAACTGCACCGAGTCGATGAAGAGCTAACTCACTTTGGGGTGTTAAACGATGCGCTATCGATCGCCGATCGCGTTCTACATTCTCGTGTAGTGATGACTGCTCTAGGAATTGAGAGCGAAGTGTACCAGATCCACCATGAGACAGACAGTGAGCGAGCGGCTGAATGGAAAATGGCAGAATATCGCTTGGCTCAGCAAAAAGTGAGTGAGCCTTAATCAATCATGGGATTAACTTTATATTTTTTGCGCCACGGAGAAACCGAATATAGCCGTTCGGGGAGCTACTGCGGGGAGCTAGATGCCGAGCTAACCCCTGCTGGAAACCAGATGGCGATCGCCTTTGGAGCCGCCTACTGCACCGTGCCTTGGGATGCTGTGTATGTTAGCCCCATGCAGCGAACGGTGGTCACGGCCACGCCCCTGTGTACGGCGATTGGGATGGAAATGCAGCTACGGGATGGACTCAAAGAAATTCGCTATGGCGAATGGGAGGATAAAACATCTGCATATGTCAAAGAACACTATCTGGACGATTACATTAAGTGGATGACAGAACCTGCCTGGAATCCACCGACAGGTGGCGAAACAGCGATTCAGATTGCTAGTCGAGCCTCGTTGGTGATTGCTGAAATTGAAAGTAAATATCCAGAAGGCAATGTGCTAGTGGTCTCTCATAAAGCCACGATTCGGATCATTTTATGTACCCTGTTAGGCATCGATTTGGGACGCTATCGCGATCGCATTAATGTCCTCACGGGTTCAATCAGCATCATCAAATTTGGTGACCACGGCCCCGTGCTAGATCGATTGGGCGATCGCGTCCACATGAGCGACGAATTGCGCAACTTGCCAGGAACCTAAGCACTGAAACAGTTGACTAGAGTCAAGTTCAAGCCCGATGCGCCTGACCTCCGGTGAATTACGACTAGGATCTTTGTAGGCACTTTACCCAAACTTTACAGTTTCTTTATTTAACTCCTAAGAATCACTGATAACTTTCCTACAGTGCTGATATATTGCGGTGATTGTCTCCAGTCCAAACAAATCTCAGTTAAATTCAAATGTACTAACGCATGTAGGTATGAGACTAATTCAGCATAGGATGAATTCCTAGGCTGAAATGCAGCGACAGCAGGTGTTCTACAGAATTGATAGAGGAGTTAGGTGGCTATGAGCTTATCCCAATCTTATGCAAAGCTGCATAAAAAATGGAGGTCTGAGATCCTTGCCAGTCGAGGAAACGATTTTGTGCAGCTGCATAGAGAATTGGGGTCAAATGAATAAAGTTA
>JAYUYI010000644.1:0-3001 GCA_043752545.1 Thermoleptolyngbya sp. | reverse complement strand
GGCTCAAGCTATCCAAATGGGGGGCACGGTTGTCGCTGACGGCAACTGGACATTCCAGGAATTTCAGCCCATCCTCTCATAGGCAGCGCTAAACATCGCTACTGTTTCATTACGTCTGCCCAAGGAATCATCGGATCTTGGGCAACGCGGCGGGAGATGGCGTAGGCTCCATAGCGGTTGAGATGGCTGGGGTCAGAAAAGTAGTCGTATTGCTTAAGCCACAGGTCATTGAGGTCGCGGAAAATAAAACCGGGCTGGCGCAGGGCTTCTTGCAACATATATTGCTGAAACGTTTGCTCATGGGCGAGGCGAACTGGGTCGAGATACTCTTTAGTCAGGGGTAAATTGAGAAACACGACGGGAATTTGGCGCGATCGCGTGAACTGGAGCAACTCGCGAAACGCCTCCGCCTGGGTGCCCGTAATCCGAAAATCTTCGTAGTCGCTATCGTAGCGCCCCTCAACCCTGGCATATTCCTGAAAGTAGGTGGCAGGATTGAACCGCAGCGCCAACGGCAAAAACCCGTTGAAGTCGATCAAGTCGCGCCCGCCTTCAGACAGCGATTGAGCCATGGGCGTGGCGTTAACAGCTACAGAGCTGCCTGGGGTAGCCGCAGAGGCAGTGACGGGCGCGGGCTGAACCCTAGAGAGGGATCGCTGAAGCCAGTGTTTGAGCCGATCGCGATCGCCATGAACGGCAGAGATCTGCGCCAATTGCTCACTCAGCCAGCGATCTAGGTTTTGGTAACTCGTGTGCAGCGACGCCCCAATCCCTTCATCTGCAGTAGCCGGGGTAGACGATGGATCTGACCTGTCAGCTCCGTCGGCGTCCGCCGCATTTGACCTAGCCGCCGTAGATGGCGGCAATAGATCGGGACGGCTCAAGCGACCGTCTTGCAGCTCGCGGTAGCCCTGCGACACTACAATGCCGCTGTAGGTAACATCCACAGTGCCACTGTTAAACGCTCGCGCTCCATCTGCCCAAATGACTAACCGAGGCAGCTGCTCTGGAGTCAGCACCTGCCGCAACAGTAGGTCTACGACCTGAGCTGTAGCACCGTTAATCCCAAAATTAAACACAGTGGCATTGGGGTAGCCCAGGGTGGTGAGTTGGGCTTGCAGAGCCAGGGGATCAATGCCACGCAGCGCCCGTGAACTACCCACCACCAGCACATCTGGCGGACGACCCGCTGTGCGCAGGCGCTCATAGTACAGCGTCAGTTTTTCGTCCAATTGGCGGCTGTTGAAGGTGGAAACCGGTGAGCCAGCCGCTAGCAAGTTGGTGGCGATCGCCTGCGTGGTGGGATCGGTGGGGGTGTAGGCTAATGCGGTGGTCGCGGTTGCAGCTTGGGCTGCCACTGGAGCCGATCGCACAACCGGGCGTGCCGCCCTAGCAGGCGATTGGGTGAACTCGGTAGGATTAAAAATATCGGGCTTGCGGCCAGCAGCCACAGCCCCGGTAGGCGGGGGTGAGGGTGTCGCGGTAGCCTGCCCAGCCGCCGCCGCGTTGGGCGCACCATCGGTAGGCACGATCAGCGCCGGGACGGGCTGCACATTCGCGGTCAGGGCAGGCTGCGATCGCACCAGCCGATCGAGTCCCCAATCAACCTGAATCGCCAACAGCACCCCTGTTACACCCCAAATCAGCGCCACTTTCAGATCGTGGGCCGTGACGGTCGTCTGTTGAGTGGTGGTCTGAGTGGTGGTCAAATCGGGCGCGTCGGGGCTGCTGACGACCAAATGTGTCTGAAGCAGCGCCTGCCGTACGCTGTGAGTCAGGCGATCGCAAAACCGCACCCAGGCCGATTGGATATTGGACGGGTTGAGGTCGGGACGCGGTACCAGGTCGCCCCCTGACGTCAGCAGGTCGCCCACATAGGCATCCGTTGCGGCAAAATCTGGGGCAGATTCAGTCACCACCCGGCCACGCGAGCCAAAATCTGACCCATAGCTCCACAGTGGCCGCTTCTGCCCAGCTCGCCGCCCATACACTCGCACGCCGCTGAGGTTGGGCACGTTCAAGTCCTGCAAAAACCGCACTACGGCTTTGCTGACTTGCGCTTGGTTGGGGCAAAGCGGAGCATCGCTCATCACATGCAGCACCTGCTTCGGCGGCATATCAGTCGAATCCAAGTCGGCCTTGGGCAAGAGCTGAAGCCGAATCCCACCCGTTTCGAGCTGCTTGCTGAGGTCGGGATTCAGCAATCGGTTGAGCAAAAAGGCGATCGCTCCCCAGTCTCCCTGTTTGGCCAAGGCCAACGGCGGTTCTACCAGGGCGGCATGGTGGCTAGCCGGAAGCGTTAGCCGCTCTACCCACTCGGGGGAGTCTTGATCGGCCTGTTGCCCGTAGACGCGCGCCGCATGAATCCCCTGCGGTGCCAGCGATTCTAAGAGCAATGACACAACTGAGCGCAGCCTCTGCCGACTGGGTAGCGCTGCCGTTGGTGCCGCTGAGCTAGCAGAGATTGCAGACAGCGGGCGACAAACTGGGCGACAAACTAGGTGCAGCGTCGCATCTCGCAGTGACGCCGTGGCCACCTCCGCGCCCAGGGTGCCCAACGTCTCATTTAGCAGCCGGGTCAAGCTACCCACATCGCCCCATCTCGCCCACTCCCGCAGCATTTCATTGGGTGGCGTTAGGTCTACCCGTAAGACCCAGTCGGGTGTTGCTTCGCCCACCACCTGCACCAGCACGATCGCATCGCGAAAGTTTTCTAGCTGCAAATCGCGCAGTTTTTGCGCCACAGGTTCTGCGATTAAAGCCGGTTCGGGGTTGTAGGTGGCCTCGCAGGTGATCCCCAAGCGGTAAAGCGATCGCCCGTCGGTGGGGTTGACATGGCCGCTTTGGGGAGAGGGCACCGTTTTGACCGTCACCTGCACCGACACCCCCAGCAGGCTGAGACTCTCACTTAAATAGCGGGCGATCGCCTCGGGGTTTCCCTGCCGCGCCAAACTCAGATTTGACAGCTGTAGGGCAGACGAATTGTGGGATATCTCTGGGT
>JAYUYI010000643.1:0-3001 GCA_043752545.1 Thermoleptolyngbya sp. | reverse complement strand
TATCAGGAGCTAGTTTATTTGGGGCAGCTGAAATCCCGGCAGGCTAACACTGCGTTGGTGCGATCGATTCGCGTGATCGGATAGGTCGCAAGCCTGCTGGGTTGCCCCCACACTATCTGCTTTGGCACACCTGCTTTGGCCAATTCAAACGGTGTGCCAAAGCAGAGGAAATGACGGGATCAGCCCGTGATTCCGGCAGTTTCCTGAAACCGAATCCCGGCATCTTTCATCCGGCGCAGCGCTTCACCGAGGCGATCGCATTCGGCAATTAAACTAATTCGCACATAGCCTTCGCCGCCTTCGCCAAAGGCATTGCCAGGAGTGACCACCACCCCCGTTTGCTCCAGCATATTGAGGGCAAAGTCGGTGGAGCCAACGCCGGGAGGGCAGGGCACCCACAGATACATGGTGGCTTTGGTTTTGGGCACATCCCAACCCAGTTCTGCTAGCCCCTGAATCAAAAAGTCACGGCGGGTGCGGTAGCGGGCTTGCACCTCGTGCAGATAGACGTCGGGCAGTTGCAGCGCGGTTTCGGCAGCGGTTTGCAGGGCGGCAAAAATGCCGTAGTCCATGTTGGTTTTGAGGGTGCGCAGACCCTGAATGATGTGGCGATTACCGACGACGAAGCCAACGCGCCAGCCCGCCATGTTGTAGGTTTTGGACATGGTGTGGAATTCGACGCCGATGTCTTTGGCACCAGGGATTTCGAGCAGGCTGGTGGGCTGGAAGCCGTCGAAGGCCAGTTCAGCGTAAGCCTGGTCGTGCACGAGCATAATTTCGTGCTTGCGGGCAAAGGCCACAATGTCTTCAAAAAATTCGCGCGGAGCCGTGGCGGCGGTGGGGTTGCTGGGATAGTTGAAGTACAGCATTTTGGCGCGCTGAGCCACTGCGTCGGGAATGGCGGCTAGGTCAATCAGCCAGTCATTTTCGGCTTTGAGGATCAGCGGGTAAATGTCGCCGCCAGCGATCGCCGGACCGCGAAAATGGGCGGGATAGGCCGGACTGGGCACCAGCACCACATCGCCGGGGTTGATGTAGGCGATCGCCAAATGGGTCAGCCCTTCTTTGGAACCCAGCAGCGGCAGCGCTTCGCCATCGGGGTCGAGCTGCACCTGGTAACGGCGGAAATACCAATCGGTAATGGCCTTACGAAAATTGGCAGTCCCTTCAAACGGCGGGTAGCCATGATTGGCAGGGTTGCGCAGGGCAGCGATCGCGGCGTCAACGACGGGCTGAGGCGTGGCTCCGTCGGGGTTGCCCATGCCTAGGTCAATCAAATCTAAGCCCTGCTCACGGGCGCGGGCTTTCAGCTCATCGAGCCGCGCAAAGACATAGGGCGGCAGGGCGCGCAGGCGATCGGCTGGCTTAATCCAATCTAGGTTCATGTCTAGGTTCATGGGGACACCTCTTCGCTAGGATGAAGGACATAGCTGACGTCTGTGCCGCCATGGGATGTGTCGGTGGTCGAGACCATAGCGGCCATTAGCTGCGTGGGGGTAATGGCAAAGGGCAGACGGTGAATGTCGGAACCGGGGGCGCAGGCTAGTTCGGCAGCGTGCTGCAACTGGGCGATGGTAATGCTGGCTAAGCCCAGATCGGTGAGAGTTTGCGGCAGGCCAACGTCGCTATAAAACTTGAGCAACTGCTGACGGGCCGTACTGGCTAGCCTGTTGCCCTGCACCAGTTCTTCGAGCCGCAGCTGCACCAAAATGCCAAAGGCGACTTTTTCACCGTGCAGGGTGTTGTGGCTTTGGGGCAGATGCGTCAGGCCATTGTGGACGGCATGGGCAGCCACGGTGCGGCACTGCGTCCCGCCCAGCCCGCCAATCACACCTGCCAGCAACACCGACGCATCCACCACGTCTTGCCAGGTCTCACTACCGGGGTGCTCCAGCGCCGCTGCGGATTTTTGGAACAGCAGATCGCGCAACACTCGCGCCTGCTGCACGGCGGCAATCAACAGGGTGCGCTCAGAATGGCCGCTGCTCACCGAGGCTTCATACCACTTGGCCAGCGCGTCGCCGATCCCCGCCACCAGTGTGCGCCGCTCGGCAGTTTGCACCAGCCCATAGTCCAAAATCAGCAGGTCGGGGCAGCGCGGCAGACCGACATCGTAGAGGAACGCACCGTCATTGGAATAGACATTGGACAGCGCTGTCCAGGCCGCACAGGTGGCGGCGGAGGTGGGAATCGTGACAATGGGCAACTGCTGTTGATGTGCCAGCAGCTTGGCAGCATCAAGCGCCTTGCCGCCACCGACGCCAATAATTAGGTCGGCCTGGTGCTGAGTGGCCGCTTGCCGCAGGTGAACCAACCCCGACTCGCTACAGTCGGCTCCATACTGCGCTTCTACAAACTGCATCCCCTGCTGCTGCAGCACCGGATGCAGAAACGGCTGCGCCGCTAGCAACGAGCGATCGCCCCCCACAATGAGTGGCCGGGTTCCTAGGCGAGCGATCGCCTCACCCATCTGCGCCAGCGCCCCCGCCCCTCGCACCACCTGAGCCGGAGCCATGATGGTGGTCATCAACGGTAAAGCAGTGTCTATTGGCAGAGAAGAAGGGTGGTTCATAGCCGGATCAGCGATGAGAGTATAGATGTATGAAGGTTAAAAATTTACCGTAGGGGCAAGGCACTGCCTTGCCCCTTTATCTGCTTTGCCCGCTGAGGTCGTTTACCCGGCGTCCTCTGGCTGAGGCTCTGGCTGAGGCAACTTGACCAGGTTCTCCCGGAACAGCGTAATGTCCATCGTGTCATCGCCGCCCGAAAGCGATCGCGTCACTTGCCCCAAGTACAGCGGCTGCGAAATGCCGGGTTCGGGATGGAGCACCGTGCGCGCCCGAATCAGCAGCTGAGCGTCATCTCGATTCAAGCGCCCTGGAGAAAACAGGTTACTCGCTGCTTGCTTCAGCGTGGCCGTGAGGGCGTCTTCGGTAATGGGCACCCGCACCGCAATCACGGCTTCATTGGCACCCGCATCATAAATTGTGGTGTAGGGCAC
>JAYUYI010000642.1:0-7466 GCA_043752545.1 Thermoleptolyngbya sp. | reverse complement strand
CCTAAGCAGCCTTACTCACCAGCTTCGCTTGCCCAATCTCACAGCGAATCACCTTCCCATGGTCGTCGGTTAGCTTGAGATAGCGCAGCCCGACGTCGGTGACTTGAAACCGCTGCCCGCTCACTTCCACCAGATCGCCAGAGTCAATATGCGGCGGCAGCGACACAAAAATGCTTTCAGACCGCATTTGGCGCTCAATTGCCTGCTCGACCAGCGAAAGTTGCTGCTCCAACTCTTGGACTTGACTGCGGCGATGGATGCGCTCTCCCCAATCGCGATGGCGGGCGCTACCCGATAGCCCCAGTTGGCGATCGCGCATGGGTAGATTGGTGCCGACTAATAGCCAGTGTTTGGGCGTTAAAAAATCGGGTTCAATCCGAATGCCGGGGGGCGCAATTTCGCCCGATTCACGAATCGCATTAATCTGCGCCACGAGACGCTCTTGTTCGGCTTGCAGATGGGGGCTACTCATACGCTAATAAACCCTTGAGACAATTAAATGAGCTGAGACGAAAATCAAGGCAGGCAAAGACGATAGTTCAGCCACGGACATGCCAGTCGCAGATATGCCAGTCACACTATCAGCCACAATAGCAGTCTGAAAAATGTCTTGTCTGCGCTCTGTTAGCTAATGAAACAAAGTCGTCAGCAAGGTAATAGTAACGATTTGTTAGGCGCTAGGTTAGCCGATGACAGCGGCGGACGCTACAGAGAATTTTGTAAACTGACTAACAAACGGATTGATCCTGAGGGGGCTGGAGTGCAACTGTTTAAAACTATTGCGGGGCTGCGCTCGTACCTGAGGGTGAGCCGGAAGCGGGATGGCGACGGATGCGGCGATGGGGACAGAGGACAGAGGTGTCCTGTGGGAACTGCCCCATTGGGAACAATGTCGGTAGGATTGGTGCCAACCATGGGGGCGCTACACGCAGGCCACTTGAGCCTGATTCAACGAGCACGACAAGAAAACAATCGGGTGGTGGTGAGCATTTTTGTTAATCCGCTCCAGTTTGGCCAAAACGAAGATTTTCACCAATATCCCAAAACGCTAGAGCGAGACTGTCAGCTCTGTGAGGCCGCTGGGGTGGATGCAGTTTTTGCCCCTACGGCAGAGGAACTGTACGGGTCAGACTTGTATAGGCAAGACCTGTACAATAGAGCGCAAGCTCGTACAGCCCAATCGAGTGCGCCACCATCAGGCGATCGCCTCGCCTTGACCCAAGTGTTGCCACCAGAGTCGATGCTGGCGGTTTTATGCGGCCCGGTGCGGCCAGGACACTTTGCCGGAGTAGCGACAGTCGTGACAAAACTGCTGAATATCGTCCAACCCGAGCGGGCGTATTTTGGCCAAAAAGACGCGCAGCAGTTAGCCATGTTGCAGCGACTCGTGCAGGATTTAAATCTTCCGGTTACCTTAGTGCCATGTCCAACGATGCGCGAACCCGACGGCTTGGCCATGAGTTCTCGCAACCAGTATTTGAGTGCAGAGGAGCGATCGCACGCTACAATCTTGTATCGCAGCTTACAGGCCGCCGCCCAGCACTTCCATCAAGGAATGCGGCAGTGTGCCGAGTTGATTGGCGCGGTAACGGCGGAACTCGCCACCGTTTCGGCTCTTCAACTGGACTATGTAGAACTTGTACATCCAACTACCATGACACCGCTGAAGCAAATTGAGGACACCGGACTGTTAGCGATCGCCGCTCGACTTGGCTCCACCCGCCTGATTGACAACATTGTGTTGCGCCACCGCCAGCCGATTGTGGCGATCGATGGCCCTGCTGGAGCCGGAAAATCCACCGTAGCTCGCCAAGTCGCTCGCCAGCTCGAGCTGCTCTACCTTGATACGGGAGCGATGTACCGTGCCGTCACCTGGCTGGCGTTGCAGTCGGGCATTGCCTTGGGTGATGAAGCGAGCGTGGCAGAACTGGTCAGCCAGTGCGACCTGCAATTAGCTGGGGATCATCTGGCTGGGGATCAGCCGCTAGACGAGGCGCAGCCCCACTCCGCTGCCCTGCCAACGCTGCGGGTGACCATCAACGGCCATGATGTGACGCAGGGTATTCGTAGCCTAGAGGTAACATCGCAGGTGTCGGCGATCGCGGCTCAAGCGGCGGTGCGCACAGAGCTGGTGAAACGCCAGCAAGACTACGGGCGGCGCGGCGGCGTCGTTATGGACGGGCGAGACATTGGCACCCATGTGTTTCCAGAGGCTGAGGTAAAAATATTTTTGACGGCATCGGTGCAAGAGCGCGCTCGGCGGCGGCATCATGACCTGAAAGCGCAAGGGCTGAGCGACATCAACCCAGCTCAGTTGGAACAAGCGATTTACGAGCGGGATCAAAAAGACAGTAGCCGGGCGATCGCTCCTCTTTGTAAAGCGGCAGATGCGATCGAAATCAATACCGATGCCCTGACGATTGCAGCCGTCACCGCCAAGATTGTTGGCCTCTACCAGGAGCAGCAAAGACAAGCTGGCGATCGCGACCAGTAGGGAAGGCGGTTTTTTGGGTAGGGGCTTAGCTGGCTAAGCCCCGCCGGAGTTACTGAGGCAGCAGTTGGTTGAGCTTATTCTTCGCGTTCACGAGCAGCACCTGAGCCTCAGAATAGACCGTTGTACTGTCCTGTACCTGTGCTAGCTGATCGACAATGCTCTGCAATCGGCTGATCACATCATTGCGATCGTCCACCCCATACTGAGGAACCGAGCCTTGCAAGGCGCGAACTTCATCCTGCGCCCGCTGAAACAATGCCACGGCGTTTTCTTCGGTTTTCCTACGAATCCGAATTTGCGCCAGGTTTGCCCGATAGCCGCCCAAGATTCTTTGCGCTTCGGAGTAGCCTGCCAAGTCCGTTGGTGGGATGCGCTCTAGCTGGGCGATCCCATCCTCCCAGAGCCGCTCCACTTCCGTCCATACATAGGCGGGATGGGGCGCGTTTTGCCCCATCATGGCCGCCTGCATGCCAGACTGCTTCGCCGCATCGATTAAGGCCGCAACTTCCTGATTTTCGGCAGCCAGACCCACCGTTTCGGCAAACTCTTGCTCGCTGGCTTCGAGCTTTTGGCGTGCCGTCTTGCCTGCTAGGGTTTGACCGGGCACCAAAGCAAACTGGTTTAGAGCCGCCCGCCACGCCGTAATCGCAGCTCGGGTATCTAGAGGAGCGGTGGCTGTTTGATACTGTTGACGTGCCGTATTCAACGCCTGCTCTGCCGTGGTCAGCGCAGTGTGAGCATTTTGCTCTTGAAAAACCTTTGCACTGAGGCGAGCGATCTCAGAGCGGGCATTGTTGAACGAGATCCGACTCAGCCGCCAGTCACGCTGCCAGGAGGAATAGCCATCCCAATAATCCAACAGGTCAAGCGGTAGGGCATCTAGCCGCTTTTGTGCCTCTGCTACTTTCTGCGCTCCTACCTCAATGTCGGCAAAGCTGGCGGCGTTGTCGATCAGCTGGGTGGACTGCTGGGTGAGGGCGATCGCCGCTCGAAAATCTCGGTCCAAGTTGATATAACTCGGCAGCAGCAACAGCGGCATTGTGCGGGCAATGGGACGACGAATCGGCGGGTAAGGCTGGTTGGCGACCCACAGCCCCGCTGCCGGAATCCCCACCAACAGCCCCATCAAGACCAGTTTACTGACAATACCAGATCGGCGTCGGGTCGGTGGAGTATGGCTTAGAGGCCGCGTCGGAAGGACTTGACTCGCCTGCTGGGCTGCCATTTCTTGCTCAAGTTGCGCCAGGGTCTTGAGCGGCGGTGCAGGGACGAGCTGTCCTGGGGAGGCCGCAGCAGGGATAGTGCTGGGAGGGGTCGAACTTGAAGCGGAGGGTCGTCGAAACAGGCGATTGAACAAAGCCATAGCAGATGACGTGAGGAGCTGAATTTAAGTATGCCCACAGTGGCCGTATTGATCGATTCTAACGACGCCTTAGCCAGTGTGATGGGCACTTCAGGCTCCAAACAACGGTGGCGGATGGCTTGAGACCATTACTCAACAACGGTCTCAAGCCCGTCTGTCATTGCTTTTCCTAAAGAATAATTATCGCAATCTTTAGATTAGTCGAGCAGCCGAGCAGAACCTCTACCCGCCTATGCCAGGAATTAGCCCGGTGCTCAGCCGTTGGAGCGCATGACTGGCTACGTCTCCATAGCTCAGCTTGCCACAGAGAATTTGAGCCATCCGCTCCGTGGCAGAGGGGCGTTTGACCCCCAGCTTATAGCCCACACCGGGCACTCGGTAAAATACTCCGGCTAGGCGCTGTGCCCACACCATCTCTTTACCCCATTCCTCCTGAATCACCTGGGTGTAGGTGGCGATCGCGCTACTTGTCCCGCCTAAGGCAGCATCGATCGCCTCTGCCGCTTTGACCCCTGTAAACATAGAAGGACGAATTCCTTCAGCCGTCATTGGGTCTACCACACAGGCCGCTTCTCCAGCGAGCAAGGCATTTTGGGTGTGGAGTGTCTGGTCGCCATCCCACAGGCACAAAGGATGGCCATACTGCTGTGTAGAGGCCAGCTCCACCCCAAATAGCGTTGCATATTCGGTCAAGATGGCTTTGAAGTTTTGCGCTTCTCCACCGCGAAAGGTGCCAATGCCGATTGAGTAGCCGTCGGCCTTGGGAAAGTTCCAAATATAGCCGTTCTTTACCATGCCAAATTCAAAATGGCACGAGTGCGGATCTTCGACGTTGGCCTTGGCTTCTACCTCTAAGGCACCGCCCAGTCTGCGCTTGCGCTCTTTAAAGCCTAGCCATTTTGCCATAGAGCCTTTAGCCCCATCGGCGGCAATCAGATAGCGGCCTGTAAACGAGCCGTGAGCCGTGTTCACCTGCCAGCGATCGCTCTGCCATTCAATGCCCGTGACGGTAACGCCGTCCTTCAGTTCAGCGCCTTGCCCTTGAGCCTGTTGAATCAAAAAGTGGTCAAATACATCTCGACGCACCATCCAGATTGGCTCTAGGTGGTCGAGCTTCGCGGCAACCGGGTCTTCCATCTTCCAGGTGTAGCGGATGGTATTAATTTTGAGAGAGATTGCAGGACTAAAATCAAAATCAAACCATTCTGCTACCTGGGGTGACACGCCACCGCCGCAAGGTTTATAGCGAGGAAGTGATTCTTTTTCTAGCACCAGTACCGATCGCCCCCGCTTGGCTAAATGATAGGCAGCACTGCCACCCGCTGGGCCTGCACCGACAATAATGCAGTCATACATAGGTATCACGTCCTCATTCCTAAGCTCAAAAATGTCTGTTTGATCTAACTCTTAGAGGGTGTTTGAAAAATCGGTCAGGGTGTAAAAAGTTCACTCCGTGTAAGCTGCGAATAGAAAAACATGCAGCACCGAGAGAGCCAGATGAGTAGAGCATACCCCAGTAATCTCCAGCCCAGAGCAATTTGAACTGCTCAAAGACTTGTTTCCTGCGGCCAAACCCTTCGTTAGCGGCAGGGTGCGCAGTCAATACACTGTGTATAACCAGCGGCTTGCCACCCGTAATTTTTACATCAGCAGGCAGCGAGTTGAATGGGGCTGCTACCAATGCAGGGCTAGCGGTTGGAAATCCTAACAGTGCAGAGCTACTTTAGTTCAGTTAAAGAAATGTAAAATCAGGAAGAACTCTTTCGCTATGGCCTGATTGTGACCACCCAGCCTTCAATTCAATTTGCTAAAGCCCATAAGGCATCATTACTTCGCAGCATTGTGTCCGATGCCCTCACCGTATTTTGGGGCGATTGGCTCGATTTGCGGGTGCGGCTGCTGCAAGTGGCATCATCTGGGTTAATTTCGCCGCTGATTTACATTCTGGCCTTTGGGCTGGGGTTGGGCAGCGCCATGGATATGGCAATGAAACCGCCCGCTGGCGATAATTATCTGCAATTTATTTTGCCGGGAATGGTGGCATTGTCGTCAATGACGATTAGTTTTGGCGGAACGACGTTCTCGATTTGTGGCGAACGCCTCTACAGCAAAACGTTTGAGGAAACCTTGCTGATGCCTGTGCATCCGCTGGCGCTGTTTTTGGGCAAAATGCTGGCGGGGATGCTGCGCGGTCTGATGACGTCGGCGTCGGTGATTCTAATTTCGCTCTTGGTGACGGGCAACTGGCGGTTTCTCAGTCCGCTATTTCTGATTTTGCTGGTGCTGAACTGTGCGGTGTTTTCGGGGTTGGGCGTCATTGTTGGTTTAAATGTTAAATCGTTAGAAGGGGTGGGGCTACTCAACAACTTTTTAATTGTGCCGATGTCGTTTTTGGGCGCAACCTTTTTTGATCCGGCTACCCTGCCCACGGTCTTGAAAGTTGTAGTCTATTTACTGCCGCTGACCTATACCAGTACGGGGCTGCGGGCAGCAGTATATCTGCCGCTGGCGCAGTTTCCCTGGTACAGTATTCCAGTGCTGCTGCTGGTGGCGATCGCCCTCTGCGCGGTCGGAGCCTACCAGTTTTCGCACCAAAAAGACTAGAGTGCTGGCTGGTTCAGCTTGTTCACTCAGACCTGATTAACCCCTAACCCCTGATTCTCCATGTCCTCCGACGATATCCGTGGTACACGCCTCGAAAAAGCAAGCCAGTTGCGAGAGCTGGGCTTCAACCCTTACGCCTATCGGTGGGAGGTGACTCACCATGCGGCCACGCTGCAGGCGGCCTATGCCGACTTGGCACCGGGGGAAGAGGTGGAAACCCAGGTGTCGGTGGCCGGGCGGGTGATGAATCGGCGGGTGTTTGGCAAACTGGCTTTCTTTACGCTGCAAGATGAAACGGGCACGATTCAGCTCTATCTAGACAAGGGCACGATTCAAGCTGGCATGGCCGATGTCGATGCCGATGCCTTTGCTCATCTGAAGCAGCTTTCTGACGCAGGTGATATTTTTGGGGCGAAGGGCACGATTAAGCGCACCGAGAAAGGTGAGCTGTCTGTGAGCGTTAGCCAGTACGTCATTTTGACCAAATCATTGCAGCCGCTGCCCGATAAGTGGCACGGGCTAACGGATGTGGAAAAGCGCTACCGTCAGCGCTACGTAGACCTGATTGTTAATCCTGAGGTGCGCGAAACGTTTCGGCGGCGGGCGCTGATTACGGCTGCTATTCGGCGTTATTTAAGCGATCGCAACTTCATCGAAATTGAAACGCCCGTGCTGCAATCGGAGGCGGGAGGTGCCGATGCGCGCCCCTTTGTCACGTATCACAACACGCTAGAAATGGACTTGTACCTGCGGATTGCCACCGAGCTGCACCTGAAACGGCTGGTCGTGGGCGGGTTCGAGAAAGTATTTGAACTGGGGCGCGTGTTTCGCAATGAAGGCATCTCAACCCGGCATAATCCCGAGTTCACGACGATTGAGGTCTACTGGGCCTACGGCGACTACCACGACATGATGACCCTAACTGAAGAACTGGTCACCTATCCCGCCACCGAAGTCCTCGATACGCTGAAGATTTCGTATCAGGGGCAAGACATTGACCTGACC
>JAYUYI010000641.1:0-3010 GCA_043752545.1 Thermoleptolyngbya sp. | reverse complement strand
CCAACTTGGTTAGCTGTATTAGTTTCAGTCGTGTGTCTGGCTACTATTGCCATCTGGGTGCAGGAAGACGTCATTATCCACTCTCCGTTCGATTTATTCAGACGGGATGCTCTGAAAATTTTCTTTGAAAATGCCGAATCATTTGCCATTGTGGCAGCTGTCATCTTGTATTTCAAAAGCGCTCCCGATCGCAAAGCGCGCAAGCATTACGAAGCGTGGAGCATTATCGACAATGCGGCAGCCGCTAAAGTAGCGACCAGCTATGCGCGGTTTCAAGCACTACAAGATCTGCATCAAGATGGAGTGCCGCTGCGGGGACTAGAGGCGGCTGGAGCGAACTTGAGCCGCATTCATCTGCCTGAGGCTTTTTTGATGGAGTCAAACTTACGCGGAGCAGATTTACGAGAAGCCTATCTGCCCCGTGCCAATCTCAGTAAAGCCAGTTTACAAGGAGCAAATTTAGAAAAAGCTAATCTCAAAGGCGTGGATTTGCAAGGCGCAGATTTGCAAGGCGCGAACCTAATCCATGCTGATTTAACCGGGGCTGACCTGCGGGGAGCCAACCTGATGGGCGCTAGCTTGCGCGGGGCAGAACTGTGGAAAGCCCAGTTCTTTGGGGCTAATTTAAAGGATGCCGATCTAAAGTGGGCAGAACTCCAGGGTCGTGAACTACATGGAGCCAAACTCCACGGCACTACTCTGCCGGACGGTAGTTTGGAACAACAAGAGGTCGAATTTTGGAGCATTCATCCGTAAGTGATCATTTCAACTTAGTGGATATCATGTTCCAAGTCGGAGTAATTGCCGTTTAGGTAGCCTTTGGGTTTGCCGTTGAGGGGTTCTGGGCTCATTGTGGTGTCAAACGTGGCAAACTCGTCTGGTTCAAACTCATCGTCGGGGACAAATTCTACAGCGACCCGCAGGCGTAGTTTGCCGCGTTGCCAAGTGGGTGCTCCTAATTGCAGCACTTCACAGTCGATCCCTTCCTGGAACCAGTTTACGTCTTTGCGATTCCAGGCGTGGCTATCTCGAAAATGGCGATCGCCATTTAAATGAAGCTTTTGAGTCACCAATGAATCCATCAAGGCATCAGGTAATTTAGAACTCATCGCCAAGTCTAGCGCTTGCTTCAGCCTTGCCATTCTGACGGTTCCATCTTGAAATGACACGACGTCGTTATCGTCAAATGAAGACATATCTAAGTTATTCGTCGTTGTCATCGCCAGTACCTTCACACCCGTTTAGGACTTATCAAGCCTGAACTTTAAATGCTACTTTTCATCTTGGAGTTCTTTTTGTTACTACACCCCAAGTGCTGAGACATCAGGGTAATTCTAGTAAATCCGAACACTCAAGCGAACCGTCTAGCTGAACGGTCTACTGAGGGTGGTTTAGGGTGGGCACGTCTACCAAGAATGGGCCGCTTAACAGCAACGCCGTCTGGCTGTCTAATGTGCCGCTTGCTTGCAGTCCGGCAATGGTCTGAAATCTCTGTAGGGCGCTGGTGAGGCTGCTTTGGGGAGATTTCAGGTACCCTAAGCGGGTGAGATACTCTCTGACTTGAGTCGTCGATAGAATAGTCTCTTCAGGCTGAAAAAAGGGAACATATTCTCGTCTCCAGATGTGGGCAAATTGGCTGCGATTAAGCCGATAAATTTTGCCCCAGGCGGGATCGGCAATGGTAGCGGTATCGTGGGTCAGCGCTAGGAGGGCGATCGCATGAGGCGATTTCCGGCCATTGCGATCAAATGCCCAACTAGCCAACACGCCGGGGCGGTTCATCCGCTGCATTTGCTCCCACGTTGTGTTGGTTAATTCAATTCCATCCATCCCCAGTGCGCGGGCGGCCACAATTAGCTGAGGCATAGACGTACCCAGGCGGCTGGTGCCAGCAAACTTTGCCACACTCGACTCGGTGGCCTCCATTCCCCAGCGCCGCAGCACCGTAGCCATGGCCGACGGGGCGCAGCTGCTGGCCGACGTCTGCTGAAACACCCCGTTGGCGCGTAAATTATCTGCTAACGACGGGTAAATGGGTGCCAGCACGTAAGTTTCAGCGGCAACAAAACTACCCATGCCCAACAGCCCCAGCAACGCAACAGCCAGCACCTGAATCCTGACAGTCTGCCAACTGACAATCGCCGCAACGCCGCAAACCCCCAGCAGCATCACCCGCATGGCCGTCCACGTAACCCGCATGCCAGCCGCCTGCCACTCCAACGGCAGCCATTGCCACTGCGGCACATAGAGCGCTAACAGTACCAGCCCTACATAGAATCCCAAAAATGCCAAAGAGATGGAGGTTTTGCCCTTAAATAGGTCGTTTGCGGTCGCGCCATGCCGCAGCAGCATCCGCCCAAATCGCAGGCCCCACCAAAAGGCTAATCCACCGAGTAGCGTGGTGCTGGCAACTTCTAACGGCATGAGTTTAACGGCATGAGGAAAATTGCAGGGCAAGGTGGGTCGTTCGTTCTACCTTAATCCTTCTCGATGGAAACCGCCCATCGATCTAGTCAAGGGCGTCGGGTGTAAAGTATGAGAGCACCTCGCAAACCGCGCTAAAGTCTTGCTCTCACTGCACCTTAATCCTATAAGTTTTATGCTTGACCTCCTCTATAACGCCGCTAACCTCTTCGTGCTGCCGTTTTGGGCGCTCATGATTTTGTTGCCCAACTGGGGGGTGACCCGCAAGGTAATGGGTTCTTTTTTGCCGTTTGTGGGACTAGCAGGTCTGTACATCTACCTGTTTGGCAGCAGCCTCGATCCCGAAACGGCTCAAGCTTTTAGCAGCACTCAGCTCTCCGACATTGCTCGATTGTTCAGTATGGAAAAAATCGCAGCAACGGGCTGGGTTCATTTTTTGGTGATGGATCTATTTGTAGGACGATGGATTTATTGGGAGGGTCAGCAAACAGGCGTTTGGACGGTGCACTCCTTGGCGCTGTGTCTCTTTGCCGGACCGATGGGCTTGCTCTCTCATATCTTGACCCGTTGGGTGAGTCAGCGCTTC
>JAYUYI010000640.1:0-7490 GCA_043752545.1 Thermoleptolyngbya sp. | reverse complement strand
TAGGTTTGCCCTCATTGCGTGGCCAATCTCGGCCTCTAACGCCCCACCGGGGAAACTAGGGGTAAGCGCTGGCGGCTGGCCACATGCTGGACAAAGTTGGCCAGAATGCGTAGCCCAGCGGTGGACGATTTTTCGGGGTGAAATTGGGTCGCCATCAGGTTTTGATGGGCGATCGCCGCCGTTACGGTCTGGCTGCCGTGGGTAATGGTAGCCGCATTCATCTGCGGGTCGGTGGGCGCGGCATAGAACGAGTGGACAAAATACATCCACGGGTCGGGCGGTAGCGCTTGCCACAGCGGCAAGTCGGGCTGGGTAAACTGCAACTGGTTCCAGCCCATATGCGGAATGGTGATGCCGGGTTCGGGTTTGAACTGGCGCACAATGCCGGGAACCACGCCCAATCCCGGTTCATGGCCTTCTTCGCTGCCCTCTAGCAAAATGTGTAGCCCCAGGCAAATGCCTAGAAACGGCTTGCCGCTGGCAATACTGTCGCGAATCGGCTGAACCAAGTCGCGAGCGCGCAGGTGCTGCATGGCGGGGTCAAACGCGCCCACTCCCGGCAATACGATCGCATCAGCGCGCTCTAAGTCCTTCGCAGAACTGGTGACATGGGTGGTGGCTCCGGCATTGGTCAAGCCTTTGCAGGCCGAATGCAGGTTCCCCATATCGTAGTCAATGACCGCGATCGCCACCATGCGCCTGACCTCCCTTCACAAAATTCACTTCTAAATCATAGACTGGATGCCTGAGATTTGATGCTACCACTCAAACCGAGCTGCACCCCTTATCCTTAACTATCCATGCTCCTGACGTCCTTCACTACCTGGAAAGATCACCACCGCTCTAATTCATCGGATGATTTGCTACAGCAAGTTTTGCAGAACAATCCACCTCCAGGACTCCACTTTCTGCGACAGCTACCTGTGGATTTTGAAGTGGCACCGCAGGTCGCGATCGCCCACATTCAGCAGCTTCAGCCCCGGTTTGTGGTGTGCTGTGGCATGGCCGAAACCCGCGATCGGCTCAATGTAGAAGTGCAGGCCGTGCAGCAGGAGCAGGTGTTGACTACCAGGCTGGATGTGGCGGCGTTGGTGGCAGGGTTAACGTTTACAGAGCTGAGCTACGATGCCGGCGGGTTTGTCTGCAATCGGCTGTATTTTGACGTGTTGCACTATGTGCAGACCCATCAGCCTAGTTGTCAGGTGCTATTTGTGCATGTGCCTGTGTTGACGGGTGCGAATGGCGATCGCATCCTTACCGATTTTCGACAAATTTTAGAACGGTTAAAAGCGAGCGTTTCGGAGCAACTCGCGGTAATGTAAATCTGTTCTGCCGGATATTGTCCCCACAGATGCTGCTACCGTTTTTCCCGCTGGCGCAAATGCCCACCCCTCCACCGCAAGAGATCGTTCAGCCCCAACAGGTACGCCCCCTACCGGGCGCACTGGATCGCGTTCCCATGTTCAACAGCAACAGCCCCGAGCTGGTTGGAGCTGAGGGGATTTTGCTTTCCACCTTTCCACCCAGCGGGAAACAGCATCCGGCGGCGCACCTGAATGTGCCATTGGCGGGAGTATTTGAAGTATTTGCCCATCATGTGTTTCGGGCGCTGGCTCCAGACAACCTCACCAGCATGTACCTGGGCATTATTTTATATAACCCTGGCGATCGCCCCCTCCAGGTAAATGTCCGCAGTGCCGCCAGCTACCTCAGCCAGCCCGATGCGCCGTTTATCCAACTGCCGCCTGTGGTCGAGAATCGGGATGGCACGGTCTATACGGGACCCGGTAGCCGGGTGATGAACGATGTGTTGCGCGATCGCCGCAGTCCCGACTTCCCGGTGCGCCTCACCATCCCGCCAGGGGGCTATCAGCTGCTGATGAACCTGCCGATTCCGGTGGCAACCCTAGACCCGCCGCTAAATGGTCGCTCTACCCTGGTGCGATTGCGCAGTCAAGGAACAGTCTATGCCGCCAGTTTGGCGCTGTTAGCCCAGAAAAACGCCGATGGCAGCGATCGCCCCCCCACCCTAGCTGAATGGGTCAACCTACTAGAAACCGGAGATTTAGTCAGCCCCCGCGATCGCGCCCCCTCCGTTCCCGGTGCCCCCGGTCAGGTGGTCTACGGGCGGGTGGCTGGCGTGGCGAGCGGCTCGCGTTGGGATGTGCGGGTGAGCGATCGCCCCGGTGCCCTCGACCTCACCATCCCCCCACCCGGCGACGTTGTTTCCTACCCCGTGAGCAGCCTGCCCGCAGGCAGACTTGGCAGCGACCAGGTACAGAGCGCTGACTTACTGGCGCGCTATCCCGACACCGCCTACCAGGCTCACGGCAACTATGGCGTGGAATACGACCTGTCCATCCCGCTGCACAACCCCACAGATACCCCGCAGCAAGTATCCGTGGCTTTGCAAACTCCAATCAAAGAAGACACCTTGAGCCAACCCGGGCTGCGCTTCTTTGCCATCGCTCAACCGCAAACCTTTTTTCGCGGCACCGTCAGAGTGCGCTACTTCGACGATCAGGGCATTCCTCGCACCCGGTACGTGCATCTAGTGCAGCGACGCGGACAGCAAGGTGAACCGCTGGCCTTATTAACCCTCTCCGCAGGCGGTCGTCGCTTGGTGCGCGTCACGTTGCTCTATCCCCCCGACGCCACCCCGCCCCAAGTCTTGACGGTTAGAACCTTGCCCTATTGAAGGTGGATCTGACGGTAGATCGGGCCAAAATGAAAGCCCGCCCTGGGTTCCAGGGCGAGCTTTTGGGGAAATATTTGAACTGTGAACGATCGCAACGAGATCAGTTGACCAAGTTGCCAAACGTTTCAAATACGCCAGATTTGACAATTTGATAGACCAGGTAAGCAAACGCTGCGCCGCCAATGCCACCGACCAAGAAGGAGCTAGCAAATTCACTCCAGCCTTCTGAGGTGCCAAGCGCTTCGGGAGGGTTGGGCGTTGTAATGGTTGCGATTGGCTTTTGGACGCCAACGCTGCCATAGAGCGACAAACAAATGGTGAGAATTGCCACCAAAATCACAGCTTCGATTAGACCTACCAGGTCGCTGACGCCAGAGTTACGGAACTGGCTGGTGTAAGCAAAGGGGCCAAATAGCAAATAACCATGAGCCATCCCGATTTCCAAACCCCGGCGTTGGGGGGAGAGGCCACGGCGATAGGCCGGTAGGTTATTGATCAGCGCTTTGGTAAACGGGGAAGAGTTAATCGGAGTGGCCAGATTACCAATTTGTGGGTCACCAGCGGGATGGACTACTTGTGGCGTCATATGTAGGCTGTCTCCAGAGAGTTGTAACGGTTAGGGTTTACACCTGAGAAGAGGGGAGCAAAAACTCAAGTATTGAACACGATTGCAGATGAGGAATTAAATGCCGTCGGCATCTTCCCGCTCAATGTAGATAAACAAAAGCGCCATTGTTACAGCAGGGAAAACCCATCCAACAATGGGGACAAAAATCGAAGGGAGATAGGAGGCTGCCATATCGAGTTCCTATGAAAAATTACAGACCTTTCAAAACCGAATTTACTGTGAATTAGGGACCAATTTCGAAACACTAAGAATTTTTAACAAATGGTAATGGGGAAAGGGGTCGATGGGGGTAGGACCAGCGCCCATTACAGTCCCATTACAGTTCCAAGTCGTCTATAGAAATAGTGGGCAGGTCTGGAGGGATGACAGCGCGGGGAATGGTGACTTTGTGGCTTTCGCGCTGGGTGGCCATTTCGATGGCGATCGCTTCAAACTGGGCATCCAAGCAGCCCCAGGGAATCGTCATCACGGTTTGCGCCTGCTGGCCACCGCGACCGTTGGGGTTAAAGTGCATCACCCAGCGAGGGCCATCAAGGGTGGTGTGCGTTTGGCGATCGCGTACCCATAGCTTGACGTAGAGGCGAGACTGCAAGTCTGGCAGTGTCACCAAGACATCAATTTGCCTGCCTGCAATCAGTTCGGCAGCAGGCAGCGTCAGGGTTGGGGTGGGCACTGGCTCATCCTCTGACAGGATGGCAGGTTCAGGTTCGGGCGCTTTTTTGGCTGGTTGGGCTGCAATCGAGGTGCGAACGGGCGGTAGCGGCTGCTCGTCGTGCAGCACAAATTCCTGAGCGGCTAGGGTGTTATCTAGCCCAAACGGCGGCGCATCGGCTTGCAGCGACTCCGACAGCTCGCCATCCAATGCCAGGTCACTCAAGCGAGACAAGAACCGATTTTGCAGGTTGAGAGACTGGAAGTCTTGGTCTTGGTCTTGAGCTTTGGGCACATTCGCGGCTGGTAGCGCCAGCGGAGACGGGCGATACGCGCTTTGTGCAGGCCAGCCAACGCTCATCTCCAATTCAGCCGCGTCCCACTCCAACGGCTCATCGGCGAGCGGATCTGGCAGAGCCGGCGGGGCGCTGTTGCCCGGAACAGGCGCTGCGGGCACCGGAACTTCGACCCAGCCCGAACCCGCTTGCAGCTGCACCCCATCGGCTACAATCGCGGGCTGATCGTCTACGTTAGCCCGAGACAACGGTAAATGAGTTACCTGTGAGGCTCTCGATGAATTGACCAAGTTGAGCAACGACAGGTCGAGGCTGGACTCGACAGATTGATCGACAAACTCCACAGGCGGGTAGAGGTCTGACGAAAAATTGTTGGCGATCGCCTCTAATAAGTGGTTCAGATCGGTGGTGATCGTAAAGGCAGCGGCTGCCAACGCCTGATCTAGCCCAGCGCCTACCCCCGCAGTCAGCACCACCTCACCCAACAGCAGCCGTGTAGGCTCGGTGTCGGGCACCTTGATCTCGACTGCAAACGGGTAGGGCAAGCTGCCACTCTCTAACGGTTGCTGCACCGTCGCCACCACATCCGCCGTTTGCGGATTGCGCAACGTTAGATGCAGGCAAGCCACTGGCATTGTAGACAGCGCCCCACTGGCATCGGCGGCCAATGGCTCAATTTGCCCCCTGATTTGCAGCATATGCCCCCAGGTCGCCACATGCAGCGTTTGGGCTAGCATCAGCTCTACTGCTGGGAACGGGTCTGGCTCTGTTGCGTTGGCTTGCCTGCTCGGAGTGGGTATCGCCTCCTCAAGTTCTTCAAGTTCCTCAAGCTCCTCAACCTGGTCAGCTTGGTCAGCCTGGTCAGAACTTGGCTCTAACTCAGTCGCGGCTGGCTCTACTGCTGCTTCAGCCGCCTCAGGGGCGCTACTCTCGGGATCGTCCACATCCCAATCACCCAACTGGTCTGAATCATGACAGAGCACTTGCAGCCGTACCGCATAGCGCCAGCCCTCGCCAATCATGTCCGACATCAGATCGCCGGTGCAGCGCAGCTCCCAAACGCCGGGATGGAAGCGAGTAAACGGAATGACGACCACCAACCCATCTGGATTGGTTTGGCTGAGACGCTTTTGCAGCCGCTGCTTGGGGGGACGCGCCTCCAAATCAATGTGGCTGACACAAATTTCGACAGCAGAATTGACCCGGCTAGAGCGAGCCACCACGCGATAGCGCCCTTCTAGCACCTCAACATCGGGGGATTCTAGCGGTAGCCAGGAGCGATCGCCCTCCTTCTGAATCAGAAATTCCCAAAACGCCATCTCAAACCTCGGTTTGCGTAGGGTAGAAGCAAAACCTTTAGCCCAATAGCTCTAGATGCAGTCTCTATTTCCTATTGAAGCATGGTCTTAAGTGTAGCGATTGACTATATCTGTGGGCTAGCTATCTGCGCAACCAATTAGTCAGGCTACGAGCGCACGGTGCTTCAACCACGACTACGCTCCAGCAGAACCATCATCAGCAAGCTTAACAACGCCTGGGTTTCTTCGCGTGACGAAAGCTGATCCACAGGTTTGATTGTAAATTTTCGAGAGAGCCACGATGGCCGCTTCTCTAGGCGCATGACGACCGTCCCGTCGCTCCGTTTTACTAAATATTTTGGGTTGAACACATAGCCACTCAGCGTTCCAAGAATGGGAATTTCTGCGAACAACGAGTCAATCACTTTTACCCAAGGATTCTCTTCTTGAATGTGTAGAATGCTACTCGTTTCATTGTCAAAAATATCGTAATGGGCACGCCAAAGCGATCGCAATCCTTTCCGTTTGACTGCGCCCAAACTGATGCCATCGCTATCGATGAAGTTGTAACGGGCAGAAAAGTCAATGATGCGATCGGCTTTCAAGTCATAGAGTTTTTGGGTTTGGGCTTCATCGGCAAACACTCCGATCGCCTCTCTCAATTTGAATAATTTCTGTTTGACGAAGAACACTAGATTGCCTTCCACATCGGTGACGGCGATTTTGGGAGCCAATGTCCAAATCTTAAGGGTTACTTCAAGCGGATATTGCATACAATACTCTGTCCAAACGGGACGTTGTACTTTAAGTAGTCCCCCATTTGATCTGTTTCTATCAGACCCAAATTTTATCTACCAATAGTTCGGACACTTTTGAGCAGGCTTGCCCTCATCCCCCAACCCCTTCTCCCAAAAAGGGAGAAGGGGAGCCGGATTGAAGTCCCTCTCCCCGCTTGGCAGAGGCGGCATACATGAAAAGGGTGAGGGCAAGTGGTAACGATACAACGCGGGTTTCCAGCTCTTTCACAAAAACTGTCCGGAGTATTGATTTAATTCATGTTCCTTAAAATCATGCAGTCTTAGCCGCTGCCGCTGCTCCTTCGTCTAAGCCTAAATATCATCGCCCAACCTCTACTCAGACGTGGCAGCTACCCACTACCCAAACCCAAAAAGAGAATGACCTATGCAGGCAGTTGATGAGACTGCTCAATGGCGACCAACAGACAGCCCAGTGGTTACTCTATCTGTCCCAGCAGCAGCATCCTGGTAAAAGTGTGGGGTGGCAGCTTGAGCAGGTAATTCGGCAACTGGAGCATCAGCGCACTACGCAGCCCACCAAACCATTGCCCCAGCCGCCTATCCAGCAACCTCGACAGCAGCCTGTACAGCCACAACAGCCGCACACCTTACCGCTATCGAAAGAAGAAGAGTTTTTATACAGACAATTAGTTAGCCTACTCCAGGGTGATGCTGCCAAAGCCAATTAGCTATTTCATGGCTCATTAGAAAACAATCCTGGTAAAAGTTTGGAGTGGAATCTTGAGAAAGTGATCCATGACCTGGTGCGCGATCGCGGCGGGAAACCTACTTCCCAACTCTATGAATATGACTACAGAGCCTACAGAGACTGTTAGTTAACACTCTCAGCTCCGCAATAGCACACCCATTAAGCAGCCCCATCACGATTGCCAACTCCCCTTTTATTTAGGCTTTCTTACAATCAAGACACAGTATTTGTGAGAAAACTTGATGGCGGTTCACCCGTGGCCACGCTCTTGGCCAAGAGCATCGACAGCCGTGATTTGCCTGCCCTAGGGCCAGCTGCCAGCATAATCAGCTCGTTAGCAGGTAGCAGATCCAGGACAAGTCATTCAACATAATCGGGTGCAGATGCCATCAGCTCATCATTGATGCTGAGCC